>JAUQZZ010000004.1 GCA_030586765.1 Candidatus Brocadiales bacterium
GTATAAAGGTGCCGCTCCCTGAATCAGACCCCACGATAGATTCTGTAAGTTCCATCTGGGCATCGGCTAATTGGGCCGAACGGGAGTGCTGGGACCTCTTTGGCATAAGGTTTAATGAACATCCCGATTTGAGACGAATCCTGCTTTACGAGCAATTTCAGGGCCATCCCCTCAGGAAGGATTATCCTGTGGATAAACGCCAACCTCTCATAGGCCCTAAGAACTAGACACCCATGGACAAGGTAGCCACACTAGCTAGTGAACTCCACAGCAGGGAAATGACCCTGCATATGGGCCCCTCTCACCCTGCTATGCATGGCACCATAAGGATCTTCCTGGAGCTTGATGGTGAGACGGTGGTCCGCTCCGATGTCAATATAGGCTATCTCCATAGGGCCTTTGAGAAGATGTGTGAGAACCGCACCTACCATCAGGCCATTATCTACACCGATAGGCTCAACTATGTCTCTCCTCTTATAAATAATTTTGGTTATGCCATGGCAGTAGAAAAGATGTTTGGTGTAGAAGTGCCTGAACGCTGCAAATATATCCGCGTGATAATGAGCGAGATATGCCGAGTTACAGACCACCTTACTAACGTAGGGGCTACTGCCATGGAGTTGGGTGCCTTTACCGCCTTTCTTTATATGCTGAAGGCCAGGGAATGGTTGTGGCAGTTGATAGAGGCTGCCTCAGGAGGCAGGGGGGTGACCCCCAGTTATGTAAGGATAGGTGGGGTGAAGGATGACCTTCCCGAGGGCTTTCAGGGCAGGACCCTGGAGGCCCTCCGAAAGGTGAGGGAGGTGGTAAGAGAGGTCCATGGACTCCTTACCAAGAACAGGATCTTTGTGGACAGGACCAAGGGGGTAGGGGTAATTACCTCTGAGGAGGCCATCTCTTACGGTTTTACTGGACCCTGTCTCCGTTCCACAGGGGTAGGCTATGATGTAAGGAAGGCCCAACCCTACATGGTTTATGACCGCATGGACTTTGAGGTGCCTGTGGGCACAAAGGGCGATAACTATGATAGATACCTCTGCCGGATGGAGGAAATGGAACAGAGTATGAGAATCATCGAACAGGCCCTGGTTGCCCTGCCTGCAGGCCCTGTAAAGGTGGCAGATAATAGGATAACCTTCCCTACCAAACAGGAAGTCTATAGCAACATGGAGTCCCTGATACACCACTTTAAGCTCCTTATGTATGACCACGGTATCAGGCCTCCGAAGGGGGAGGTTTATCAGGCTGTGGAGGGGGCCAACGGTGAGTTGGGTTTTTACCTGGTTAGTGACGGTACGGACAGGCCTTATAGGCTCAGGTGCAGGGGGCCATGTTTTTACATCATGTCTGGCCTCTCAAGGATGATTAATGGCGGCATGATAGCCGATATAGTTCCTACCTTTGGCTCAATGAATATGATTGGTGGGGAGTGTGACAGGTGAGTAAGGGGTTAGAATTCTCCAAGAAGACCAAGGAAAGGCTTCAGGCTATAGTGGCCAAATACCCTGAGAAGGGGGCTGCCCTGTTGCCCACCTTGTGGTTGGCCCAGAGGGAGTTTTCTGCCATTACCCCGGAGGTAGAGGAGTACGTGGCAGGTCTCCTGGGGCTTTCCCTTGTAAGGGTGCATGAGGCCCTCAGCTTTTATACCATGTACACGCCCCAGCCCCTGGGCAAATACCACATACAGCTCTGCACCAACATAAGCTGTAGCCTTTTAGGGGCAGAGGAGCTCTTAGCATACCTGAAGAAAAGGCTGAATATAGAGGCAGGGGAGACCACACCAGATAAAAAGTTTACCCTCTCTACTGTAGAGTGCCTGGGATACTGTGGTACTGCCCCTGTGATGCGCCTGAACGAAACTTTCTATGAGAATCTTACAGAGAATGGCATTGATCAGATACTGAGGAAACTACCTTAGATTATGCCTGAGCTAGTTCTTACAAAGAACGTAGGAAAGAAGGATTCCCATACCCTGGGTATTTACGAACAAGGTGGGGGCTACCAGGCCTTGAAAAAGGCCCTCCTGGAGATGAAGCCAGAAGATGTGATAAAGGAGGTGGATAAGTCAGGCCTCAGGGGGAGGGGAGGCGCAGGCTTCCCAGCAGGGAAGAAATGGAGCTTTATCCCTAAAGAAGCGCCAAAACCCAAATACCTCACGGTAAATGCCGATGAGGGGGAGCCTGGTACCTTTAAGGATAGAGTCATTATGGAGAACGACCCCCATATGCTGGTGGAGGGGTCCATTATAACCTCCTATGCCATTGGTATATACCAGGCCTATATATACGTCAGAGGGGAATACACAAGGTCTATATCCAGGCTAGAAGATGCCATAAACGAGGCCTATGCCAGGGGCTACCTGGGAAAGAATATCCTGGATACGGGGTATTACCTGGACATGGCCGTCCACCCTGGGGCTGGCGCCTATATCTGTGGGGAAGAGACGGCACTCCTTGAGTCCCTGGAAGGGAAAAAGGGCCAGCCCAGGATGAAACCCCCATTCCCTGCTATAGTGGGCCTCTTTCAAGGCCCCACAGTTATAAATAATGTAGAGACTATAGCCTGCGTACCCCACATCATAAAAAACGGTGGAGAGTGGTTTAATAACCTGGGTGCCCCAGGGGTAGGTGGCGGCATAAAACTCTTTCCAGTAAGTGGACACGTCAAAAAGCCTGGCGTTTATGAACTACCTGTGGGTACACCCCTTAGGGAGATTATATACAATTATGCAGGGGGGGTAAGGGGGGATAAGAAGGTTAAGGCCGTGATTCCAGGGGGCTCCTCCGCTCCTGTCCTGAAGGTGGAAGAGATTGATGTAAAGATGGATTTCAACTCCCTGGCTGCCATAGGAAGCATGATGGGTTCAGGGGCAATAATAGTAATGGATGAGGATACTGACTTGGTAAAGACCCTCAGGATACTGATAAAGTTCTATGCTCATGAGTCTTGCGGCAAGTGCACCCCTTGCAGGGAGGGGACAGGCTGGATGGCAAAGATAATAACCAGGATTGAGAAAGGACAAGGGGAGTCCTCAGACCTGGATGCCCTCCTGGACATAGCCAACGGTATAAGGGGTAGGACCCTATGCCCCATGGGAGATGCAGCCGCCATGCCCGTACAGAGTTTTGTGACCAAATTCAGGGGAGAGTTTGAGGATTACATAAAAAGAGGTTAGAGATGCCAACCCTTGTTATTGATGACCAAAAGGTGACGGTAGACCCTGGAACTACCATAATTCAGGCTGCCAAGAAACTGGATATCACCATCCCACACTACTGCTATCATCCCAGGCTTAAGAGCGTGGATATGTGCAGGATGTGTCTGGTGGAGGTAAAGGATATTCCCAAGCTCCAGACGGCCTGTTCCACCCAGGTGAGGGATAATATGGTGGTTTTTACTAACAATCAAAAGGTCTTAGACGCCAGGCGGAGCGTACTGGAGTTTCTGCTGATAAATCACCCCTTGGACTGCCCCATCTGCGATAAGGCTGGAGAGTGCATGCTCCAGGACTTCTACTTCCAGTTCAGCCGCCATACCAGCAAATTCAAGGAAAAGAAGCAGAAAAAACATAAGGTAGTGAACCTGGGTCCAAAGATAGTCCTCGATTCAGAGAGGTGCATCCTATGTGCCAGGTGTGTGAGGTTCCTCAAGGAGGTGGTAGGGACAGAGGAACTGGGCATTTTTGATAGGGGCGACCATTCTGAGATAGGGATTTATCCTGGAAGACCCCTTGAAAACAATTATCAGGGCAACCTAGCAGATGTCTGCCCTGTAGGGGCCCTAACAGCAAAGGACTTCCGCTTCGCATGTAGGTCATGGTTTCTCTGTCAGGAGAACTCTATATGCCCCGGCTGTTCCACTGGCTGCAACGTGTTGGTTCATTCCAGTGAGAGGTCTTACGACAAGACCTTACGCAGGGTTTATAGACTCACTCCCAGGGACAATGACGAGGTCAATCAGAGCTGGCTCTGCGACGTGGGGCGCTACGGATACCACTTCGTGGACGACCCAGACAGGCTAACCGCACCCTCCTTAAAGAGAGGCGAAGAGTATGTAAAGGTAGATTGGGATACCGCCTTCCGTGAGGTCGCCCAAAGGCTAAGGGGCATCTTTGAGAGATACAGCCCTTCTTCCCTGGGTATAATTCCTTCACCACAGCTTACAAATGAAGACCTCTACATGGTAAAGAAATTCTTTAATGAGACGCTTTGTATAACGAACATCGATTTTAAACTCCCAGGGTGGAACCAAGGACAGGGCGATGGCTTCCTACTTAAGGCTGACAGGAACCCTAACACCATGGGTGCTGAGCTCCTTGGGCTAAGCGGAATAGGGCCACAGGCAGGGGAGATAATAGAGAAGACCCGACTGGGGGAGATAAAGGCCCTTTATTTGGTGGGTAGCGACCCTGCCAGATACCTGGGAGAAGAAAAGATAGCCAGTGCCCTATCCAGGGCGCAATTAGTGGTCTTTCAGGGGAGCAACTATAATTATGCCTGTAAATTTGCCCATGCCATCCTCCCAGGAGCCACCTTTGTAGAGAAGGAGGGCACCTTTACTAACGCTCAGGCCAGGGTGCAGAAGATAAATCAGGCCCTGAGGCCACTGGGAGAGTCACTGCCTGACTGGAAAATAATCTTAGGACTTGCCCTTACCATGGGTTATTACTTCCCATACAAGGCCGCTGAAGACATCTTCAAAGACATAGCCAGGGAGGTCACGGGTTTTTCGGGTCTGGACTACAAGAAGGTAGGAGATAAGGGTATAAAACTTGCCCTTTCTGGGGGATAAAGCGTGTTTATAGATGTAGCTATCACCCTGCTCAAGATTGCCTTTGTCTTTGGACTGGTGTTGAACATTGCAGGGATATTAGGCTGGGCAGAGAGGAAGCAGAGTGCGGTGATGCAGGACCGAATAGGGGCAAACCGTGCCGACATCCTGGGCCTCAGGCTCTTCGGGCTCTTCCATCCTATAGCTGATATTGTAAAGGTGATAACAAAGGAGGACTGGATACCACCAGGGGGAGACAAATTCCTACATACCCTGGCCCCTTTCCTTGCCCTCTTTACTGCCCTGGCGGTCTTTGCAGTCATCCCCTTTGGAGACACCTTGCACATAGCTGGAAGAGATATACCCTTAGTGATAGCGGACCTCAATGTAGGGATACTTTTCGTCATTGCCTTTGGGTCTCTTGGTATCTATAGTGTGGTGCTGGCCGGATGGTCCTCGGACAACAAATACTCGCTTCTGGGCAGTATGAGGGCCGCTGCCCAGGTCATCTCCTATGAATTGGCCCTGGCCCTTTCCGTAGTAGGGGTCATTATGGCCTATGGTTCTGTAGAACTGGACGACATAGCCAGGGCCCAGGGTCAGTACGTCCTGGGCATCATACCCTACTGGGGGGTAATAGCCCAGCCCCTGGGCTTTCTTATCTTTTTCGCTGCTGCCATGGCGGAGACAAAGCGTACGCCCTTCGACCTCCCAGAGTGTGAATCGGAGATAATTGGCTACTTTACAGAATATAGCGGGTTTAAATTCCTGGCCTTCTGGATGGGGGAGTTTATAGAAGTAATAGCCGTGGCTGGGGTAGTAACGACCCTCTACTTTGGTGGATGGCAGGTTCCTTTTATAGACAGCCAGGGTTTCTTTGTACCGGGTCTTTTTACCATACCCTTGCCCCATCTCTTGGTAGTGGTTATCCAGGTGACGGCTTTTATTCTGAAGGTGTGCTTCTTCTGCTGGTTTATGCTCCTGGTGAGGTGGACCCTGCCCAGGTTTCGCTACGACCAACTCATGGGTTTTGGCTGGAAGTTTCTTCTGCCCCTTGCCTTTCTAAACGTGATTTTATCTGGGGTTATATTTATGAGTTTTGAGGGCTAAAAGATGAAGATTGTAGGGCACAAATTGTCTTTTCTAGAAAATATCTATCTCTTCGAGATAGTGAGGGGGCTTGTAATAACCACTCGCCACTTCTTCTATAATATGTTCTTCCATATTGCGCATCTCTTAGGATACCAGCAGGATGTTGAGGCAGCGGTAACCATTCAGTATCCGGAGCAGACCATCCCTGTATCAAAGAGGTGGAGGGGAGTACACAGGATAAATACCAGGCCTGATGGCTCCCCAAGGTGTGTGGCTTGTATGCTTTGTGAGACTGTTTGCCCTGTACAGTGTATCCATATAGTAGCTGAGGAGCATCCAGACCCAGCCATAGAGAAATATCCCGTGAGTTTTGAGGTAGATGTAACCAGGTGTTGCTGGTGTGGGATGTGTGAGGAGGCCTGTCCTGTGGATGCCATCTATATGGACAGTGGTAAGATACCCAAGGCAGGCTACAGCCGTCAGGACCTGGTTTATGACAAGGAGACCTTGACAAAAGAGGTTCCCCTCCCCGGCTACCAGCGGAGCCTTAACCCCCCTGGGGCAGGTGCACCAAAAGTTAACCCTATGGGGCTCTAATGGAGTTGATACAGTTTTATATAGTAGCTGCAATAACCATCTCCTCCGCCGTATCTGTAATTATGCAAGGGAGGGTGATGTACAGTATTTTATCCCTGATAGTGACCTTGCTTTCTGTGGCCTGGATTTATGCCATACTTAACGCATCCTTTCTTGCTGTAGTACAGGTTATTCTTTATGCCGGGGCTATAGTAGTGCTCTTTGTCTTTGCTGTGATGATGTTGAGGTATGAGGAGATAGAACCCCAGCGTATGCGTACCGGCCTTATTGGGTGCTTGGGACTGCTGGTAGCCCTCTTTTTCATTTTTGAGCTTATCTTATCCTCAGCCACGGGCCCTTTTGTAGAGGAGGCCACCCTTTCAGCAGATTTTGGGAGCATAAAATCTGTTGGGGCTATACTCTATACCCAATACCTTGTACCTCTGGAATTGGCCTCTATACTCCTCCTCGTAGCAGTGGTGGGGGCGGCGCTATTTTCTAAGAGGGGCTAATTTTTTCTTAAGGAGCAAATGGTTACAACCTCTCATTATCTTATACTTGGATCAGCCCTTTTCGGCATAGGGGTGCTAGGCTTTCTGATGAAAAGGAACGTCATAGTGCTCCTCATGTGTGTGGAGCTCATGATCAATGGGGCTGGTGTATCCTTTGTAGCCCTATGTCGTCAAACGGGCTCTTTAGAAGGGCAGGTATTTGTCCTCTTTGCCATGGTGATAGCGGCGGTGGAGATAGCTGTGGGACTTTCCCTTATTCTCCTTATCTTTAGGAACAGGGCTACCCTGGACGTGGATAAGCTGGAGGTGCTGAAGTGGTAAAGGACAGTTGCATCGCTGGCTGCATATGGCTTATCCCTGCTTTACCCCTCCTGGGGGCCGCCTTTAACTGCCTCCTTGGTAGAAGGGTGGGTAATCTCCTGGTAGGCATAATAGGCTGCGGCAGTATAGGCCTTTCCGCTGTCCTTTCCCTTTTTATTTTTAATACCTTCCTGGCTCTTCCTGTAGAGCAGAGGCGCATAGAAGTTAATCTCTACAACTGGATACCCTCAGGGGATTTCTCTGCACCTCTTACCCTGTTGCTGGACCCCCTTTCCATGGTAATGGCTGCTATGGTCTCTGGGGTGAGCTTTCTCATACACGTCTATTCCACGGGCTACATGCGCAAGGACGAGAGCTTTGCCCGCTACTTCTTCTACCTGAATCTTTTTGTCTTCTTTATGCTCCTGCTGGTTCTGGCTGGGAACTTCCTCGTGCTTTATATAGGATGGGAGGGTGTGGGTCTATGCTCCTATCTCCTTATAAGTTTCTGGTATGAGAGAGAATCTGCTGCCAGGGCGGGCCTTAAGGCCTTTGTGGTGACCCGCTTTGGTGACTTCTTCTTTCTCCTGGGTATATTCCTAATCTTTGTGAATTTTGGAACTATCCATTTTGGCAGCGTCTTCGAGAAGGCCCCAGAGGTTCTCAGCACCACGACTGCTACTTGGATAGCCCTCTTGATTTTTGCAGGGGCCATAGGTAAATCTGCCCAGGTGCCCCTTCATACCTGGCTTCCCGATGCCATGGAGGCCCCTACTCCTGTAAGTGCCCTCATCCACGCCGCTACCATGGTTACGGCGGGGGTATATCTGGTGGCCAGGTGCTATACCATCTTTGAGCTTTCACCCATTGCCACACATACAGTAGGGATAGTGGGCCTTGCCACGGCCTTTATCTCTGCAACGGTAGCCCTGGTGCACAACGACATAAAGAGAATCCTTGCCTACTCCACAGTGAGCCAGCTAGGGCACATGTTCCTTGGGCTGGGTGTAGGCGCCCCTGGGGCGGCTATATTCCACCTCCTTACCCATGCCTTTGCCAAGGCCCTTTTATTCTTGGGAGCGGGTGCCGTTATCCATGCCCTCCATGAGGAGATGGATATTAAGCGTATGGGTGCCCTTAAGCAGTATATACCTGCTACCTTCTGGACCTTCACCATAGGGGCCCTGGCCATGTCGGGCATCCCTGGTTTTGCAGGTTTCTTTAGCAAAGATGCCATCCTCCATGCCACCTTCGTCCACGGAGGGGTGCTAGTCTGGCTCATGATATTATTAACTGCAAGTTTTACGGGCTTTTATACCTTTAGGATAGTCTTCCTGGCCTTCTTCGGCGAAAAGAGATGGGACGTCCATGTGGAAAGACCAATAGGGGTGATGACAGTACCCTTGGCGGCGTTGGCCTTTCTGGCGATAGCTGGGGGATACATGGGCGTCCCTCATGCCCTTGGGGGAATGGACAAAATAGGGGGCTTCCTTGCCCCTGTCTTCAGCAGTCACAATCCCGCTGAACCAGCCGAGGGAGGAGCCCAGGCCCCTGAGATATTGCTTATGGTAATGTCCGCCATAGCGGCCTTTGGTGGGATTGGAACGGCCTACTACTTCTACATGACACCTCAGGGAAAGGAAGCACCTAATAGATTGAGACAGAGGGTAGCTCCCATCTACGAACTGCTCTCTAATGCCTGGTATTTTGACAGGGTCTATCAGGCGGTTTTTGTAGAACCTTTCATGAAGGCGGCAGGTTTCTTCTGGGAGGCAGTAGATAGTTCTGTGATAGATAATGCCGTGAGGGGCGTAGCGAATTCCTTTCTAGGAGGGGGTAGTATTGTACCCAAGCTTCAGATAGGTGCAGTGCGTTGGTACGCCCTTTTTATGGTTCTAGGGATAACCGTTATGTTGGGTTACGTCTTCTTGTTAATGTAATTGTCCGCCATGTCTGCCTTAGGCGGACCCGGGGAGCTCCTAAAGGGGGCGACTACTATGGATATCTCTCAGTGGCCCATCCTTAGCATGTTAATATTCCTGCCCGTGGCAGGAGCAGGGCTATTATTTCTTATCCCCTGGAGGGGTGACTTTCTACCCAAGGCCCTGGCCTTAGTGGTGGCAGGGCTTAATTTACTCCTGTCCCTGGCCCTCTTTAGGGCCTTCGATCCCTCCTCCTCAGGGATGCAGTTTGTGGAGAAGGCCAGGTGGATACCTGAGATTGGGGCAAGTTATTACCTAGGGATAGACGGTATAAGCCTCTTTATGGTCCTAATTACCACCTTCATGGTACCTATGGCCCTCCTTAGCTCCTGGGAGCAGGTGGAAAGGCGGCCCAAGATGTTCTATGGGTTTATGCTCCTCCTGGAGGCAGGTCTCATAGGTATATTCCTTGCCTTGGACCTCCTCCTCTTTTATGTCTTCTGGGAGGTAATGCTTCTGCCCATGTACTTCCTTATAGGCCTCTGGGGAGGTGCTGAGCGGCGCTATGCAACCATAAAGCTTATCATATACACCATGGGTGGAAGCCTGCTCATGCTGGTGGCCATCCTTGTGCTCTATTTCATTCACCAAGGGCAAACGGGGGAATATACCTTTGATATAACCAGGCTTTATGGGACGACCATACCGCCCCAGGCCCTGCTACCCATGGGCCTTGCCTTCTTTGCCGCCTTCGCTGTAAAGTCCCCACTCTTTCCCTTCCATACCTGGCTCCCTGATGCCCATGCCGAGGCGCCTATATCCGGGGCTGTGGACATCACAGGGTTACTAATTAAGACAGGGGCCTATGCCTTCTTGCGCTTTTTGCTACCCCTTTTTCCTGAGTTTTCTATCAGTTATGCACCTATGATTGTCATGCTGGCCCTTATTGCAAATATCTACGGTGCGGTGGTGGCTACTGCACAGCAGGACCTCAAGAGGCTCATCGCCTACTCCAGTGTCAGCCACGTAGGATTGGTAATCCTGGGAATATTTGTCTTCAACCTCCAGGGTGTGGAAGGGGCTATACTCATGATGGTATCTATTGTCCTGGCCAGTGGAGGGCTTTTCATGGGGGTGGGGATGCTCTATAAGAGGAGCAGGTCGAAAGACATATCTCAGATGGGAGGTGTCTGGAGAGACATGCCCCTTCTGGGAGGCTTCTTCATGTTCTTCACCCTGGCCTCAGTGGGGATACCTGGGTTAAGTAACTTTGTGGGAGAGTTCCTTATATTCCTTGGGGCCTTCAGAGCAAATACCTTCTATGGGGTGTTGGCTGCCTTTGTAATGGTTCTAACGGCAGTTTACCTCCTTTGGATGTTCTGGAGGGTGATGTTTGGTCCTAGCCCTGCCGTAGCCAGGGCCTGGCAAGACCTCTCCATCGGGGAGACTGTTACCCTGACTATACCAGCCATTGTTATCCTTCTTATGGGTGTATATCCCAAGATTTTTCTGGATAGGATTGAACCTTCGGCTAAGGGTCTCCTGGGACACGTGGAGAAGAAGTTGGTACAAAGGGAGGACCTTAGGGCAGGATATAAATCTAGTACAGGGGAAAAGGTCCATGGACATCGCCTTTCCAGCCGTTAACTTAAAAGGGGTACTGCCACAACTGGTAGTGACCTCCTTTGCTGTGGCAGGTCTCCTGGTAGATGCCTTTTATAGGAGTACCAGGATGGTCTTTGCCATCTCTCTCCTGGGGCTTGTCCTTGCCTTGTTGCTCTTCTTATCCAATTGGGGAAAGGATGGGGTCTATGAAGGGGCGCTGCTGGCGGTAGATAATTATACGGTCTTCTTTAACATCCTATTTCTTTTAATAGCTGTGGCAACCATGTTGCTCTCCCTCCATTACATAGACCTCACAGGGGTGGATTCTGGGAAATACTATCCCCTTATCCTCTTTGCCACCTTGGGGATGATGCTCCTTGTATCCAGCATGGATTTGCTCCTCATGTTCTTGAGTATTGAGTTGTTATCCGTCTCCATGTACATTCTGGTAGGTTCGCAGAGGGAGCGCTGGGTATCGAATGAGGCGGCTATGAAGTATCTCCTAATGGGTGCCTTTGCTAGTGCCTTCTTGCTCTTTGGCATCTCTCTGGTTTTTGGGGCCACAGGTAGCACCAGTTTTATAAAGATAGAATCCGCCTTAGGCGGACTTGCAGGGGGAGGCCCTTTCCTTATTCATATAGGTATCGCCATGATGCTGGTGGGGTTGGGGTTCAAGATAGCCATGGTTCCCTTTCATATGTGGGCGCCTGACGTGTATGATGGGGCACCCACGCCTATCACTGGTTTTCTGTCCACCGGGAGTAAGATAGCCGTATTTGCCCTTATACTGAGGCTCCTCATGAATCCCTTCTCTGTACCCTATTCCCAGTGGGTTGTTGCTTTTTGGGTCTTTGCTGTATTAAGCATGACCCTGGGTAATGTGGCCGCCCTCTTACAGAGGAACGTAAAGAGGATGCTTGCCTATTCGAGCATAGCCCATGCGGGTTATATACTTATTGCTGTGGTTGCTATGGACGGCAGGGCCATGGAGGCGGCATTGCTGTATATGACGGTTTATGCCATCATGGGTCTAACCGCCTTCGGCTGCATAGCGTTGCTTGCCAAAGGGGAAGAGGAGAGGTTTAGTATAGAGGATTACACGGGCCTGGCATACAACTATCCCCTCCAGGCAGTGGTACTTTCTGTATGCCTCCTTTCCCTGGCTGGTATACCCCTAACAGCAGGGTTCATTGGCAAGTTCTATCTTTTTAGTGCTGCGGTGAAATCGGGGTTTATAGGTCTGGCTGTGATAGGCGTTCTTAATTCAGCCATTTCCCTGTACTATTACTTGGGGCTAATGCTGAGGATGTATGCCATGCCCACAGTTGCGGTGGAGGGTATGGGACACCCCCTGGTAGGGAAATTGGCAGTGGCCTTACTAGGGATTCTTATCCTGGTATTAGGCATCTACCCCTCCCCCCTGCTAGGGGTCATCAAGGAGGCGGTTGCTGCACTTCCCGCCATATAGAGGAGGTTGTACCATAGGTAGATTTTCCTATGGTGAACTTCCGATCTGCCCGAGGCGGACGAAAGGCCTCAGCTATTACACACAAACAGTCACTTCCTCAGGCTAGAAACTTGAAATCCTTCGACGTCCTCGTTGTAGGTGGTGGCCCCACCGGTTCCCTGGCCGCATATACCCTGGCTAAGGGTGGAATTGATGTGGCCATCCTGGAGAAGGAGAAGGTACCCAGATACAAGGTCTGTGGGGGCGGCCTCCAGGGGAAGTCCCTAAGGTGCCTTCCCTTTCAGGTAAGTGAGGTGGTGGAGAGGGAAATCTTTGGCATGGTATTCCAGCTTCGGTTGAAGAATAAATTTATCAGGAGATACCCATTACCCATCTCTTACAACGTAAACCGGGAGCGGTTTGATTATCTCCTGTTAAAACATGCCCAAGAGGCGGGGGCTGTTCTTCTACAGGAGGCAAAGGTCTGTTCACTGGAAGTTTCACGTGACTCCGTAAAAGTCTTCACAGAAAGGGAGACCCTCGGTGGGAGGGTGATTATCGGGGCGGATGGGGCCCATAGTGTAGTGAGAAAGGCCATTAACCCCAAGGGGTCCATGCAGGGCCAGATGGGCATTATCTGTGAGTTAAAAAGGGGGGAGAATACATCCCATGTTCCTGAAGACATATATATTATTGATTGGGGTACGGTTCCAGGAGGCTACGCCTGGATATTTCCTAAAGAAGGGATTTTAACTACAGGTGCCATGGTACCCCTGGTACTCTCTGGTAGTCTAAAGGGGTATCTTCAGGCCTTTTTAAGGGGACAAGGTCTAGGCATGGGGGGAGAAAGGGTCCTGGCCCATCCCATACCTACTAGGGGTCCAGGGGAGACTATCTCCACTACCTGGGGCCTATTGGCAGGGGATGCTGCAGGGCTTACTGACCCCTTTACAGGTGAAGGTTTATACTATGCCTTGCGGAGCGGAGAGATGGCCGCTCGGTGGGCAGGGGAGTTTCTAAAGAGTGGGGCAGACCTCCGCGGGTATGAGGAAGAGATAGAACAGAAGCTCATGCCAGAGATAATCATTGCATGGAAGCTGAGGAACTTCTTTAACACCTTTTCCGGATACGTCCATAACCTTTATAAGAAGAATGACCGCCTGTGGTGCTCCTTCTGCGAGATGCTCCGTGGGGAGATAACCCTGGAAGAAGGGGTTAGGCGCACAGGAATAGTGACTAATTTAAGGAACCGGCCCCCTCAGCCTATAAGGGGATATATAGAGAGGTTTACCGCCTGGTACGAGTCTAGGCAGATAGAGAGATTTAAGCGCTCCAAGCCTCCCTGGTGAGAGGGTTATAATTGTTAAGGTGGTTGTGGATGGGGGCAAGGGGCGTACTGATTCGGACTTAAGACGAGGACACTCCCTTTCTCCGTAGCCCAGAGACTAGAGAAAGGCTCTTTTTCCCTTCTACTTTTTTATTTCACTAGTTTTCTCAATAGGGATTTTATATTTCTCCAGAATAGTACCCTTTTTTGCCTCAATATTGTCCAGGGAGATGTTATAGTCAATAATAGCGCTGATTTCGTTCCTTTCTGCCAGGGCTAGCTCCTTCTCAGCGGTGAGGACTTCGAAGGTAGTCGCAAGCCCTGAATCAAACTTCTCTTTCTCTATCTGCCAGCGCTTATGAGAAAGCTTCTTTGCCTTTCGTGTAGCATCCACGCGCTTCCTATTAGTCACAATTTGCCTGACTGCGTCCTTTACCTCCACTACGATACGCTGTTCCAATTTGGACAGCATGATTTCGGCCTGTCTTTTCTTGTATTTTGCGTTGGCGTATTCGTGCCTACCTTCCCGCAGTCCAATAGGGACTTCTAACGAGAGGCTGTAAAAATCATCCTGAAATTTCTCAGAAAATAGGGAATCAAGGGAATCTTCAGGGTTTCCTGCGAGGCCTTCGTATCTTATACCAAGCTGGCCATCTAATCTGGGCAACATCTGGTTGCGCTTCCTTTTTACCTCGATCTTTGAATTCTCCACCTGCAGGTGTTCTTTCACTAAATCGTCACGATTTTCCAACGCTGTCTTTATGGATTCTCCAAGTTGCACAGCTTTCTCTTCAAAAGGAGGGGAGTCCAGGGGCATAACAGTTGCATCAGAAAGCAGGTTATCCTGGGAGACATTAAGAACGCGCTTGAGTTCGTCTTCGGCCCTCCTCACGTCAGACTCCGCCCTTACCAAGTCCTCCTCTCTGGCAGCCACAGCAGCACTGGATGATAAGAGTTCCACCTCCTCCAGGAGACCAGCTTCGACCCGGTTGTCATTAATCTTATTTAATTCATTAGCTACATCTAGAGACTTCTGGGTAACCCTGTAATGCTCGATAGCTCTTACAAGGTTCCAATAAGCGGTCTGCGTGGCATTTATTGTCTCTACCAGGGCCTGTTTTAACTCTGCGTCAGAGATTTTCCTTTCGTTTTTTGCCATATTTATTTTGCTACGATTGAAGAAGATGCCAAAATCTTTTAGAAAAGGTTGTACAACACGAAACTCCATGAAGTTCCTCCAGTCTGGGTCCAGGGTTTGGTTAGGGAAAGTGGGTATGAACTGCCGGAGCATCCCAAATTCCAGCTCCAGCCTTGCCCCTGACTGAACCTTAGATTCGAGGACCGAACTATATATTCGTTCGTCATTAAAGGCCTGTTTTACCTTCCCTTGCCCTCTCTCTTCTGCTGTGAAGGCTACTTCAAGGGTATTATCGCTTGGCCTCTCGTACTCCCTCACCCTGTAAGCAAATCGAAGGGTGGGATCAAATTTAGACTTCTCTATGATAATTTTTCCACGTGCTATTCTTGGACTTACACGTGCAAACTCTACATCAAAGTTGTTACTTACAGCCAGGGCGATGGCGTCCCGCAGGGTTACGCTAAGCATCTTGAACCCAATATTTGCCATCTCTATTTCTGGAGGGGCTTCTACCTCTTTACCTGGTGATTTCTCTGGGTCTTCAGCTCTAGCGACCTTGTGGACAAGGACTGTTAGGCACAACAGGATAAATAGAAGAGGGGTGAAAAAGGGAAGATTGTAATTTCTACACATTTTCAGGATATCTCCTCAGAACTTGCCAATTTTTTGCAATGCGGCCTGAGTCGTAGTACAATGGCTTTATTCCAGCCCAACAATCACTCGAGAGTCAAGATTACGTCAGCATACATACCTGGCTTCAACACCCCATACCCCTCCAAGATCTTGCACTTAACGGCGTAAACCTGGTAGGCGCGCTGTTCCTCTGTTTGGATATTCTTTGGTATGAATTCAGCCTTGGGGGCGATATAGGTTATCCGTCCCGCAAAGACCTTCTCATGGGCCACACTGCTCCTGACCTTAACGTCTTGCATAAGGCTTGTTTTTGTCATAACCTTTTCTGGGACATAGACCTTAACTTTAATATCCTGAGTATCTAGAATCCTGTAGACTGGGGAACCGATGTTCACGAACTCCCCTTCTTTGGCGATTCTGGACGTAACAACCCCGCTGATAGGGGAGTAAATCGAGGACTTAGCAATCTGTACCTCTAACCTCTCTACATTGCTCAAATATTGCTCAAGCTGGGCTTCTGTGGCCTTGAGTTTTGCATTGGCGAAGTCAAATTCGGACTGCAAATCTTGGTATTTTTGGTCTGAAAGATTGCCCTTTTCCCATAGAACCTTGTTACGGTCCAGGTTCTGCTGGGCAGAAGCTGATCTCGCCTTTGCGGCATCCACTTCTTCTTGGGCAGACTTACACTGTGCCTTAAGAGATTTCAATTGGGCATCCAATTCCTTGTGGTCAATCTCTGCCAGCTTGGCTCCCTTCTCTATTGACTGTCCCTCGCTGTAAAGTACTTCAACCAGTTTGCCCGGCAACTCGCTACTAACCTGTACCTCTTCACCTTCTACCATACCGGTATATACCCGCTGTTTCTTCTTTCCAAAACACCCGCACATTACAACCAGGCAAAATAGACAGATTATGAGCCTGGGAAAAGATATCCAGAAAACTAATGGGAATTGTGCTGTACGAGTTTGTCCTATACGGCTTGGCATCATAGCATTCACCTTGTGCCTACTGTTCTATTTTAGTAATCCAAAGTAAGTCCAGGGTCAGAAACAAGGTATTAATCGACACGTTTCTTAAACCTTAGGAGACTGATGACAACGAATATTACTGCCAGAATCCCAAGGGCGATATTTTCCTGCCAGAAATAGCTAATCCCCACACCTTTAAACATAATAAAACGGCAAATGGTCAGGAAATAGGTCATGGGAAATATATACCCAATGAGCTGGATGGGGAGGGGCATGGTCTCAAAGGCCCACACAAAGCCCGTTGTGAAAATAGGGACCAGGATTGCGAAGAGGGCAATCATGATTGCCTGCAGTTGTGTCTTTGAGAAAGTGGATATCAAGAGGCCCATACCCAAAACCGGGGCTAAAAAAAGGATTGACTCAGCAGCCAGGAGCCAGGGGCTGCCCCTGAAGGGTAGGCCAAAGTAGAACACGCAAAGGGCTACCACAAAAACCCCATTAAAGAAGGAAATGACTATATAGGGAACCATCTTACCTACAAGGACCGTAAACTTACCCACCGGGGTAACTATCAATTGTTCGAAAGTGCCCCGCTCTCTCTCCCGTACCAGGGCTATTGAGGATAATACGATGGCAGACTGCGTCAGGATTAGCGCCAGGAGGCCGGAGATGACAAAGTTTGAGGTAGCAACATCCATCTCTGGATTGTAGAGGACTATGGGTGCAACCTCCAGGTTCTGTCCTGGTTCGCCCCTGTTTGATAGCGGCAGATACTTAGTTACCATCTCGCTATTCTTATACTGCTCAATACTTCCAGCAGTACTTACTGCAGGGACGGAGAACTGGGGGTTAATTCCGTCAATAACAAGTTGTACGCGCGTAGGCTTGTCAACAGCGAGACTTTCGCTGTAATCTTTAGGGATGTGTAAGGCTGCCTTTACCTCGCCTTTTGTTAGATAGTCATGAAGTTCGGTAACATCTGAGGTATAACTCTTAATCTTAAAGAACGATGAATTTTCAAACATCTCGACCAACGAACGGCTTGATACTGTCGCATCTTCGTCGTAAACAGCCAGGGGTATGTAGCGTGCTTCACCACTTATGCCGTGTCCAAACAAGAACACTTCAACCAAGGGAAGGGCGAAGGCAAGGACCAGGGTTACGAAGTCCCTTCGTAAATGGACAAACTCCTTAAGAATCATTGACAGCAGGTTCTTGAACATTTATATCCTGCACAAGCCCGGTTAGTCAAATTTCTGGATTTGTTGTCCTTCTCGCTTGGCGTCCTCGGCCCGCGTGAAACTTACGAAGATATCTTCAAGGGTTGGGAAGACTGAAGTGACGGAACGTACTACAACGTTGTCTCTTTCTAGTTTATCTTTGATGGAGCTCATTAAATATGCCCTTTTTGCTGCCACAGCAAAATCGTGACCATGGTCCTGATAAATCCACTGTACGGTGTGGGAATTCATTTTTACATGAAGCGCCTCCCCGAAGATTGTAACTTCCTCCAGTTCAGGAAGCCCCCTGAGGGACATCATCCCTTTAACCAGGGGAGTACACATTACCTCTATTCTATGGCCGGTCTTGGCGATTTCCTCTTGTTTCATCTGCTCCGGCCTGCCAGAAAGGAGTAACTTTCCATAGTAGACGTAGGCCACCTTGACACACCTTTCGGCTTCGTCCATGTAATGTGTGGTAATAAAGAGACATACCCCTTCGCCAGCTAGTTTGAAGAGCAGGTCCCACAGTATCCTTCTCGCAACAGGGTCCATACCTGCTGTGGGTTCGTCTAAGAAGAGTATCTTGGGCCGATGGACTAGGGCGCAGGCCAATGCCAGCCTCTGCTTAAGCCCCCCAGAGAGGTTCCCTGCCAATTGTTTTACCCGGCGGCTTAGACCCACCAGTTCGAGAACATCTTTTTTTCTTTCTCTGGCACCTTTACCTACCACGCCGTATAGGGATGAGTAGAAATCGAGATTCTCCTGTATGGTTAGGTCCGTATACAGGCTGAACTTTTGCGACATATAACCGATGTTGCATTTTATCTTTTCAGGCTCCTTCATCACGTCAAAACCGCCTACCATTCCATTGCCAGAGGTTGGTTCCAGTATTCCACACAACATCCTTATGGCAGTGGTCTTTCCCGAGCCATTGGGCCCCAAGAAGCCGAAGACCTCCCCTTTGTTAATAGTGAGATTAAGGCTGTCCACAGCCAGAAGTTTCCCGAACTTCTTCGTCAAATTTTCTACTTCAATGGCTACTTCCATATTTAATACCTCATTCCCTCTACTACGCCCACACCACACTAAGAACCAGCAGACAGGGCCTGGGTGCAGGACTCATATTGAGATGCCGCAAATCTCAAGAACTGGGTTTTGTCTTCTATTACCAGGTCAGGTCCTTTTTGGAAGAGCAAGTTTCTTTCAAGGAGATTTCGTATCAAATTCTCTACCTCCTTCTGTCCCATGCCCACAGCTTCACAGAGCTGGACAAAGGACAGCTTGAAAGGCCGTGTCTCAGTAAAGAAGTGTTGTGCGGCAGATTTCAGCAAAAAGAGGTTTATAATCAAACCCCTAACAACTTTGTTAAGTTCGAAGAGGCGTTCATTTGTATGCCGTAATCTGGTGTTGATTACCGATAAAAGCATTTGCACGGCCTCTATGTTGTCCTGAACCATCGTAGTAAAAACCTTGCTATCTATGCGAAAGAGGGCGCAGTCCTCTACTACCTTGCTAGAGGCAGAACGGGGTACCTGCTCAAAGACGCCCATCTCACCAAAGATACTTCCTTCTGAGAGGACTCCTATGGATTCCTCAACGCCTTCCCTTTCTGCGATGATTTCCACCCTGCCGCTCATGATAATGTACATGGAATCCCCTGGGTCGCCTTGTCGGAAGACGTAATTCCCCTTTTCTACCTTCAGAAATAGCTCACTCGTGGGAGGTGCTTGCTCCATTTGCCTCGCCTTAATTCAAAAAACTAGGAGTGTAACACTGTAAGTACATAACAATGTTAAGCTTTATAGGGCCCAAAACCCTCTTTGGGTAGGTTTGTATGGCTATAAGCAAAGTTTGGGTATTAATATAGTCTTGATAGCTGGGAAGTCAAGTGTTTTAAGGGGCCGTTGCCGAAGGCGACTTCTTAGTGGCCTAGCTCACTGGTCTCCTTTCTTTTTCGATTCCTCAGGAGGCAAGGCTTTTTCTATCTCACCTCTTTTCTCCTGGGGCAGCTCCTTGGTAATTACGGAGCGTATGTGCAGGTCTTGCTGGGGGAATGGTATGGTAATATTGTTTTCGCGGAAGGCCTTATCTATAGCAAAATTCAGGTCACTCAGGGTGACCCACCTGGCGTAGGCATTGTCTACCCAATAAATAAGTTCGAAGATCAGGGCACTATCGCCAAATTTGTCAAAGCGTACCATAGGCTCAGGATATTTTCTTACCATGGGATGTCTTTGGGCCACATCCAGGAGGCATTTCTTTACCAACTCCAGGTCCGAACCATAGGCCACACCCACATTAATATGGACCCTTATTCTATCTGTGGGTTGACTCCAGTTTACAATCTGGCTTTCCATAAGCCTGGCATTGGGCACTACTACAGCAATATTGTCGGGTGTAATAATGGTAGTACTCCTGGGACCTATTCTTTCTACAGTTCCTCCAAGATTATCGGCGAGCATGATAACATCCCCTACCCTTACTGGTCTTTCAAAGAGTAGAATAAGCCCACTGACAAAGTTATTTATAATGTTCTGTAGACCAAAACCAATACCGATGCCAAGGGCGCCTGCGAAGAAGGCCAGGCTCCTAAGAGGTACCCCTGCCACGCTTAGGGCGAAGAGGACTGTGATAGCAACAATCATATATGTAAAGACAGAGGAGATAGTATGCTCTATCCCCTTCTCTAATCGTACCCTGGATAGGACACGGTTCTGGAGGAACCTCTTCAAGGCCGCTGCAATTAAGAAAGATAGGGCTATTATAGCCAGACCTATGAGTATCTTAAAAGGCGTCGTATAGCTACCATCACCCAACCCCAGTTTATATCCCAATACACCAACCGCCACGTGGAGGAAACCCCCAACACCAGAAACCGCTGCCTGAATGGGGCCTGGTGCGGCAGGCGTGCTACCGAAGTCTATAAAGGTAGCCACCCACAAACTCAGCACCAGGATAATGCAGACTATTACTGAGGCGAAGTCGATTACCTTCCTGGTAACCTTAAAGTCTGCCTCTACTTCCCCTTTAGCAATCCTCTTTCTTTTAATCCTGTCTAATATCAGGGAGGCAATGAGCCCCCTAGTTATGGCTACACTGATGAGTCCTATAATACAGCTTATAGCGGTTCCTATCAGGGAGTAGGTCATAGCTGGTAATCCCAGGACGGTAAGCACCAGCAACAAGACGAGAAAGGCTATAGATAGGGGATGTACGGTGTGGATGCACCCTCTGATGAACTTCCGCAGGGCTGATTCCGGGGAGTGCAATAGTTTCAAAAATAGAGGCTTGGGGCTAATTACCCAGATAAAAAGGGCAATAGTCACACCCGTGTATATCCTCCAGCGGATATCTACAAATATATTCTCTGGTAGGAAGGAATTTAAGGTCATAATAAGGGTTATAAAGATGGCGGAATAAAGAAGTATCACATGGAGGGATAAATATCCATGCCGTGCCAGGGGTTCTGGGAGGGGCAGGAGGGGTGGTCTCCCCTTAGCAGGAGATAGAGAGGCCCTAAGGAATCCCTGTAATACCTGGTAGACGGAAAATACTACTAACCCATATTGAAGAGAGTGTATTAAAGGGCCCTTGATTTGGAAAAGGGCCACAATACCAAAGGATAGGCCCATTATGAGCCAAAGGGTAGCACCAGCTCGCAATATACGGAAGAGGGCAGGTAATAAGGTGGCCTTTACGTATCCCTTAGAAGGTGTTTCATGTAGTTTTTTCAGGTTCAATCCGCACCACTTCTGGCTGTAGTAGGCCCCAAAGAAGACCGCCGCGGAAAGGGCCAGGGAACCTAATAAGGCCAGGGTAAAGTGTATCTTTCTCTCTGCAGGTGCTAAGCGGACTGCGGCCAGCTCATGGGGCTTTTCCTTTAAGGAGTCCTTAAGCCTTGTCCAGGAAAGCCCCCACCCCCGCCTGGCCCATATATTTGCTGCCCTTATCCCTGAGAGCTCTCCCTTTGCCTTTTCAAGGAGTCCCATGGCCTCCCGAATAATAGCCCTTCTTTCTTCTATCCTACCCATCTTAGCGCCTAGGATATTGCTTTCTTCTTCAAGATATTTCATCCTTTCTCGGGCACGAAGCTTCAATTTTTCTGCCAAGCCCTTATCCTCAAAGGCCTCTGCCTCCTTCTCTATCTTTGACTTCTCACCGGGGGGAGCTGTTACCTCTGAGCGGGCCTTTTCCTGGTCTTCCTCCACAAGGACCTTTTCCTTTTCTGTAGCTTGAGCCAGGCTTTCTACCACTAAGAGTTTTCCTTGCCATTTCTTTATCTCCCTATCCAAGATACCCATCTCCTCACGAATCTCGCTGGGTGTGTTTTCTCCCCCCATGATGGTGTGCACGTCCCTTGCCAGCTTCTTATATTCTGTGTTATCTTCAAACCTCTTTGTGCCCTCTGTAATCAGTTCGTCTTTCTTCCTGGCTACCTCTCCCTGGAGGGTATAAAGTAGTGTCTCCAATTCCAGGACCCTTCTCTGCTCAGGAGAGACAGCCGCCAACTGTTGCTGGGCCACCTCCTCGGCCTTCCTTAAGGCCTCCTCTTTTTGCCTTTGTGCCACAGCTTTTTCCTCTTCTGCCGTTCTTTTTTTCTCCTCCTCCGCCTTTCCGGCCACTTCGGCCTCTAGTTCTTTCTTGCGAAATTCTTCGGCCTTCAGCCTCTCCTCTAATAACGCTGCCCTTTCGCTGAGGAGGGCCACCTGGAGCCTTGCGTTGGAAGAGTCTACCTCCAGAGTCTTGAGCTGGTCTTTAGCCACCACTAACCTCTCCTCTCCTACTGCCTGGCTATCCTCCAGATTGGCTAGTTGCGTGGTCAGAATGAACTTTCTTTTTTTGATAAAATTCTGGGTCTTTTCATCCTGGCGAAACGGAAGTCCTTCTAATGCCTTTATGTCACTACTAATCCTTGCCTTTTTGCCTTCGTACCTTTGCCTTACAGTCTCCAGTTCCTTCTTAAGAAGATCTGCCTCCGATTTCTTTTCCATTATCCGTGCTTGGGCAGTCTCCTCCCGGGCCTTGGCCACTTCTACCTCCTTTTTGGTCGTATCCGTCTTCTCCAGGGGCATGGATGCTACTTCACTGGATAGCCCTTGCCTCCTCTCCATAAGGGATATGGTGTTCTCCTCGGCCTTCGGGAGTTCCTCTGCAGATTGTGTCCTGTCTCTAAGAGCACGAATCTTTTCTCTAAGGACGTTTGCCCTTTCCTGAATAACTTCTGCCCCCTGTTCAGCCACGGCTATATCTAACCCCGCAACACCATGAGCTGCCATGGACTCTATAATACCCCTTTGCTCTTCCAGCCTCTTCTCCACCACGAGCAATTCTTCCTCTGTCTCCTGTATCCTCTTCCCGTAAGAGGTTACAAGCTCCTGTAGCTTGGGCCTGGATTCGAGTACCTGTGCCCTGGCCCCCTCTAATTCCTTTGATACTCCTGGCGGCTGGTCTTTTTTAGTGGGGGTGACTAGCCCTTCTGCCCAAAGGACAGTCTGTCCATAGAGGACCGAAATTAGTAAAATAGGGATAATCAAATTCTTCATTGTGATAAAGGACAAAGGAGGGGAATCAGAACAATTCCAGCAATTTTTCCTTAAAGCGTTTTAGGGCCTGGGTCCTGTGACTTAACCGATTCTTTATCTCCGGGCCCAGCTCAGCGAAGGTCTTTTTGTATTCTGGTAGATAAAAGACGGGGTCGTAACCGAAGCCATGTCTTCCCCTGGGCTCTTGGGCTATAAGGCCTTTACAACTTCCTTCTACCACAAAAATCAACCCCTCTGGCCTGGCCAGGGCAACAGCGCACCTGAAGGTGGCAGTACGCCTTGGGGTAGGGACGCCTTCCAGGGCCTTCAGCAGCTTGCTGTTGTTTTCTTCATAGGTAGCCCCTTCCCCTGCGTAGCGGGCAGAAAAGACCCCAGGCTCTTTTCCCAGGGCGTCTACCTCAAGCCCTGAATCCTCTGCCATTACCCAGAGGCCACTAAGTCTGGCCAGGGTGGTGGCCTTTTTTATGGCGTTCTCTTGGAAGGAGTGACCGTCCTCCAGGACCTCCGGGAGGGAGGGAAATCTTTCCAAGCCGAGGAACTCCACAGGTAACTCCCGAAGTATCTCTAGTATCTCTTCCCTTTTCTTTATATTCCTGGTACCTATAAGAATCTGCCGTACTGGAGAACTAACCCTTGCATCAGCCTTTCTAATCATGCCCCCTTTATCTCCACCAGGCCCAGGGCATTCCTCTGAAGGCGGGCTAACTCATCTGCGCCCTTCTTTGCCAGGGAGAGCATCTCAAGGAGCTGCTCGTGGCTAAAGGTATATTCCTCCCCGGTTCCCTGGACCTCTACATATTCCCCTGTGCCTGTGAGGACCACATTCATATCCACCTGGGCTTCGATATCTTCTGCGTAGCAGAGGTCTAGCATTACCACTCCCTTGACAACGCCCACACTTACGGCGGCTACGGTATTTTTTATGGGGAGATTAATAATCAGGCCCTTTTCTTTCATCTTTGAGAGGGCATCTATCAAGGCTACATAGGCGCCGGTTATGGAAGCGGTGCGGGTACCACCGTCAGCCTGTAGTACATCACAATCTATCCATATGGTCCTCTCCCTCAGTTGTGTGAGGTCTACCACGGCCCGCATGCATCTGCCTATAAGGCGTTGTATCTCCTGGGTGCGGCCGTCTATCCTACCCCTGCTGGACTCCCTTGGGGTTCGAGTATGGGTGGAACCAGGTAGTAGAGAATACTCGGCGGTGATCCAGCCTTGACCCATGCCTAAGAGATGTCGAGGTACACCCTCCTCGATGCTGGCAGTGCAGATTATTCTGGTATCCCCTGTCTCTATGAGGACGGAACCTGCAGCAAACTTGGTATAACCCCTGTGTATTGTTACAGGTCTAAGCTCGTCGGGTCTTCTGCCGTCTATTCGCACATTATACTCCCTTAGGAGGGATAAGAAATTTCAGTATAGCTTTCTGGACATGGAGGCGGTTCTCTGCCTGGTCGTAAATGATAGAGTTGGGGCCGTCTAAGACCTCACTGGTTATTTCTTCCCCCCGATGGGCGGGTAGACAGTGCATCACCAGGACACCTTTTTTAGCCATGGCTACTAGAGAACTATCTACCTGATAGCCCTGGAAGTCCTTTCGTCTCTTCTCCGCCTCGACCTCCTGGCCCATACTTATCCAGGTATCAGTATAGATGACATCTGCCCCCTTTACCACCTCCCTGGGGTTATCGCTCACAAGGAGGGTGTCCCCTTTTGCCATGGCCCTAACCTCTTTCTTAAAATCCTTGCTGAACTGGTAGTTCTTTGGGGAGGCAATCTGGAAGATAACCCCTAGTTTTGCACAGAGGAGGGCCAGGGAGCGGGCTACATTATTGCCGTCTCCGACAAAGGATAGCTTTAACCCCTTTAGAGCCCCAAGTTTTTCCAAAACGGTGTATAGGTCTGTCAAGGCCTGGCAGGGGTGCAGATAGTCTGAGAGGGCATTAATGACAGGGATGGAGGAATTCTTTGCCATCTCCACCACCACCTCGTGGGCAAAGGTCCTCAAGGCTATAGCGTCTGCATATCGGGACAGGGTCATGGCTACGTCTTTTACCGACTCCCTCCTGCCCAGGTTTATATCCTGGCGGGTGAGGTAAAGGGCGTACCCACCCAGTTGCCTCATGGCCACCTCAAAAGATACCCTGGTGCGAAGAGAACTTTTCTCAAAGATCATTACCAGGGTCTTTCCTTCTAGGGAGTTATCCCTAATGCCCCTGGCATAGCAGAACTTGAGTTCCCTGGTCATGGAAAAAATCTCTTCGATGTCTCCAGGGGAAAGGTCTGCCACGGAGGTCAAGTGTCTTAGCGTCATGCCTGGATTATAATTCTCTAAGCACCTCTTCCAGGAGGGCTATACCTAGGTCTATATGCTTCTTTTTAACATTAAGGGGGGGCATAAACCTTATTACTCTCTCATGGGTACAGTTAAGGAGGAGGCACCTCTCCATGCATCTCTGCACCAGCTTAGAGCCCTCCTGCTTTAGCTCTATGCCTATCATTAGTCCCAGGCCCCTGACCTCTTGTATTATGTGTGGAAAGGCCTTGGCCAAGGAATTAAGCCTCTCTAGGGAGTACTTTCCCATCTCAGTAGCGTTCTCTAGGAGTCTCTCTTTTTGGATGGCCTCAAAGACCGCTATACTAGCTGCACAGGCCAGGGGATTACCTCCAAAGGTAGAGGCGTGACTGCCAGGGACAAGGCTCCTGGCTACGTCCCGCCTAGCTATCATAGCGCCAATGGCTACCCCACCACCGAGGGATTTGGCAAGGGTCATGATGTCTGGGCTTATCCCGTAGTGTTGGTAGGCAAAATATTTACCTGTGCGTCCCATACCGCTTTGAACCTCATCTAAGATGAGGAGTATCCCAAACTCGTCGCAGAGGCCCCGCAGTCCCTTTAAGTAACTCTGGCTGGCTATATTTATGCCACCCTCTCCCTGGATAGGCTCTACTAATATGGCACAGGTCTTATCGTCTATGGCCTTCCTGGTAGCCTCTAGGTCATTAAAGGGTACGTAGGTAAAGCCCTCCAGGAGGGGAGAAAAGCCCTTTTGATACCTGGGTTGGGCTGTGGCTGATACGGTTGCTATGGTCCTGCCGTGGAATGAGTTATACATGGTAATTATCTTAAATCTGCCCTGAGAGGAATAGTGTATCCTGGCGAGCTTTATAGCTGCCTCGTTGGCTTCTGCCCCACTATTACAAAAGAAGCACTGCCCTCCTGAGGAATTTTCGGAGATGAGCTTTGCTAGCATGCCCTGGGGCACGGTATAAAAGACATTAGGGGCGTGCTGAAGGAGCTTTGCCTGGCTCCTTATTGCATTAACCACCCTGGGATGGCAGTGACCCAGGCTGCTTACGGCCCACCCAGAGAAGAGGTCGAGATACCTATTCCCCTCGCTATCCCAGACATATACACCCTTACCCTGGGTAAGAACCACTGGGTTACGGGTATAGTTGGGGATAACGTATCTGTTAAAAGAATCTATGGTATTCTTCGTAATGGCTTTCACTTATCCTATCCATCCTTAGGAGGGATGATAAAACTTGCGTATTATTACACACTGGGAAAATACAATCAAGTCGAATTGTTTGTGAGCCTTAGAGATATGGAAGGATTATTATAATTGCTTTTTTCGTAAGGAGATGATATTTTTTAAAAAAAGGAGACAAACATACTCCGAGGATGAAGGTGATAAGGGCTATCTTAATAATGTTCTTCCTGTGCGGTTGCTCTGGGATGTCAGAGTCCATGACTGTGGGCTTTGTAAAGGGTATGAGGGCTGTACCTCAATACGACTTTAGTGCCGAAGAAAAAGCAAGGGTGGAAGAGGCCAAGGAGAGATTCGAGAAGCTCTTCAATGAGTCTATAAGAAAGAAGCTGGAAGAGTATGAGCTTTCAGACCTTAAAGGGTGGATGGTGCTTCTGAGGTTCTATTCTGATGGCACCACCAAGACCGCCAGCCTTTATCTCTATACCTACTGGGGGGAGGAAGAGAGACACGAGATATATGCCGTACCCCTGGGGTCTTTTCTAGATAAGGACCGTCTCCCTGAGGTAGCAGAACGGGCCACCCAGGAGGTAGCAAGCTATCTGCTACAAAAGGGTGCCTCTAGATTTAGGCAGATGGCTGACCCTGGAGGGGGCTAAAAGGAGCTATATATCACGGTGCTAAAGGCACCCTGGGGCATGATGGCCCTAAAGCCATTTACCGTCTCTGAGAGGTTGAGCATCATCCTCTTAAGGTCCAGATAGAGGTCTTCACTGTTTATGAGCTTACCCAGGGTCCCTTCACCTCGATTCATCTTGCCCAGGAGTGTATTGGCATTGGACACGGTTTCTTTGAGTTGATGGAAGAGTTCCTCATCAGCAAGGAGTTTTCCCATAGTTCCCTCTCCCCTGGACATCCTTCCCAGGATGTCATTGGCGTTGACTACAGTTCCCTTGAGTTCATCGAATAGGGTCTCATCGGTAAAGAGCCGTCCCATGGTTCCCTCCCCTTTCTCCAGCTTGCTCAGGAGGTTATGGGCACTATCCATTGTTTCTATAAGGCGGTCAACAAATCTCTTGCTCGCCAGGTTTTCTATGCTAGCCATGGCCTTATCGAACTTGGTCAACATATCTCCGAAGCCAGGGACATCTATCCCTTCCATTACACTACCTGGAGGCAAGGGAGGGCTGGTAGGGGATACTAGGGATATGTCCACGTAGCTCTTCCCGAAGAGAAAATCGGGAATTATGGTGGCAGTAGAACCCTCTCTTACTAGTACCTTCCTTTCCAGGGCCATACTCACCAATATCCTGTCCCCTTCTACATCTATGTCCTTGACCTCTCCTACCTCCACTCCCGAGAGGGAGACCTTTGAACCCTTCTTAAGGCCCTTAGAACTGTGGAAATAGGCCTTGTAAACGTTGTGTTTCTTAAAGAAACGGCCTAGATGTTCCGCCCTAAAGGTTATCACCCCCAGGATGACCATTCCTACAATAAAGAATATGCCTACCTTTTTTGCAGAAGGAGAAGAAGCCATTTGTCACCCCTCCTTTAAGGGGCCTTCACCGCCCCTTGCCTCTTAAATCTGCTTATAAACTGTTCTACAATAGGATTTTGGCTGTTACGAAATTCTGCAGGCGTTCCTTCTTCTATAATCCTACCTTCATATATCATACAGATATGATCTGCTATACGAAAGGCTGAATCCATATCGTGGGTAACAATTATAGCAGTCTTGCGAAGTTTATTCTTTAGGTCAGCAATAAGGGTATCTATGTGCTCGGCCATAACAGGGTCAAGGCCTGTAGTGGGCTCATCGAAGAGGATGATCTCGGGATCCATAGCCAGGGCTCTGGCTATGGCCACCCTTTTCTTCATGCCACCGCTCAGCTCTCCAGGGAGCTGCTTCTCCTTGCCTCTGAGACCCACTAAGGTGAGTTTCTCCCTAACAACCTCTTCTATCTGTTGCCTGATCAGCCTCCTCTGTTCTACGAGACCTAGCCCCACGTTCTCCTCTATGGTGAGAGAATTCAAAAGGGCCGAGCCCTGAAAGACCATAGCGAACCTGCGCCGTATATCCTCCAGCTTCCTTCCAGATGTGTTGGTTATCTCCTGGCCAAAGACAAGGATGCTACCAGCGTCAGGCTTCAGCAAGCCTACCATATGCTTCAAGAGTACACTCTTGCCCGTACCACTACCCCCTACTATTGCCGTAGCCGTGCCAGCCTGGATGGTCAGGTCCAACCCCCTTAGCACATGGTTGTCTCTAAACCACTTGTGCAATTGATATATTTCTATAGCCTTATTATTGGATATTACACCTTGGTTTATTCCAGCCATAGCCTTGTGACAAAGTAATTAGAGACATAGACGCTAACGAAAGAAAAAACCACAGAATTTGTAGTGGCCTGTCCTACCTCTCCAGGGCCTCCCACCGTAACAAGCCCGCGATGGCAGCTTACAATGGCTATAATTACCCCAAAGACCACAGATTTTACCAGACCCTTGGCTATGTCTTCAAATTCAAGGTAGTCCGCCACATTGTCTGCATAGACACCGATGGGCACCCCAAAATAGGCCTTGGATACTGCCGCACCACCCACCATGCCGATGATGTCCACATATATGACCAGCACTGGTAGCATAGTAATGCAGGCAAGAAATCTGGGCATGACAAGAAAGCGTACAGGATTAATACCCAGGGTCTTAAGGGCATCTATCTCTTCGGAGACACTCATAGTGGCTATCTCTGCGGTAATAGCCGCTCCTATCCTCCCGATAACCAGGATAGCGGTGAGTACAGGTCCCAGTTCCCTGGCCATGGACAAGGAGACCACTGCCCCAATATTTTCCTCCTGCCCGAACTGTTTTAGGGCAATACCTGTCTGGAGTGCCAGCACGAAACCAACAAAAACGGCCGTCAAGGTGGCGATGGGCAAGGTATCTGCCCCTATCTTCCCCATCTGGGGCAGGACCTTATCTAGGCTCTTAAATACTACCCTGCACCAGAGGATGGTAGCTGCCAGGAGCTGGAGCATCTCTCCCACGGATTGGAAGAAGCTCAGAAGCTTCTCGCCTAAGGCAGTAAAGAATCTACCCAACCTTTATTCCTCGAATATTCCTCAGAGTACTATCTGGGTACCCACCCCTTTATCCGTAAAAATCTCCAGGAGAAGGGAATGGGGTATCTTACCATCTATTATATGCGCCTTCCTGACCCCGGACTCCAGGGCCGTGAGACAGGCCCTGGATTTGGGAAGCATGCCGCCCGTTATTATCCCCTTTTCTATAAGGGACTGCACTTCCACCTTGGACAAGGTAGAAGCCGTGGAGGTCTCATCCTTTGGGTCTAACATGATGCCATGAGTATTAGATAGAAAGACCAACTTCTCTGCCTTCAGAGCGCCTGCTACAAAGGCCGCCACACTATCGGCATTTATGTTGAGGACCCCGCTGGAGCTCCGTGCCAGAGGAGGTACGACAGGTATTTTCCCAGCCCGACACACCTTACAGAAGGCCTTTTCTTCCATAGAGGAAAGTTCCCCTACCAGGCCCAGGTCTATAGCCTGTCCATTTTCATCCCTGACCTGATACCTTTCAGCCCTTAAAGGTGGCTTGCCACCTCTCCACATACTCACCCCTCCATCCCCCAGGGCCTTCAGTTCTTTAAGAATCCCTGCATTCACTTGATTTACTAACACCTCCACCACTATCTCTAATGTCTCCTTGTCCGTAACACGGTGGCCCTGGATGAACTGGGGACTCTTTCCCCTCCTTGACATCTCCTGGGTTATATGAGGCCCTCCACCATGCACCAATATGGGCCTCATACCTACTACCTTCATGAAGATTACGTCCTTCAAGATATCTCTGAGAAGGCTCATATCCGTAAGGGCACTACCCCCCAGCTTTATCACTACAAGCTTGTCACGAAAGCCCTTTATGTAAGACAGGGCCTCTATGAGTACGTCTGCCTTGCGAATAGCCTCTTCCATATTGCTATATTGATCCCCCTCTAGCGGTGTTACTC
>JAUQZZ010000230.1 GCA_030586765.1 Candidatus Brocadiales bacterium
TCTTCGCTTCGCTCAGAATGACAAACAGTGCAGTAATGGCTTTTGCAGAGGTCTCATCTTATGTAAGCCACCAGGGGCGGAAATCTGCCTGGCCTGTCTCGTCCTCTAACCTAAACAGCTAAAGGAACGGCCTTCCCACTACCATGACACTGCAGGCAGTATAGACCGATCTTATCTTCACCCGTGCCATCGCAGGTGAGGCAGGTCTCGGCAGTCTCACGAGCAGGAATAAAACCAATCCCGTGGCAGGCCAGGCAGGCATTCCTTGCCCCTACAGGGGTGACCCCCATCCCCCGGCAGTAACTGCATCTGACATTAGGACTTGCTACCCTCACTTTCTTCTTACCATTGCATACATAACACGTGGCCAGGGGGGACATGATTGTAAATGGGTCTCTCCCTGTCCCATTACAAAAGGTGCAGGTAATTTCTACCTCTTTGGCCTTCTTTTCCCTAAACCAACCCATACTTAAAACCTCCATTTCTTCTTTTTAGGCGGTACCACCTCAAGTTGTTTCTTCAGAGTAGAAAGTTCTTCCTTCTGGGTGGACTCCAGGGAATCAAGTCTCTTCTGTAGCGTTTCAATCTGCTTTCTCTGTTCTTCAACTAAAGACCGTTGCGAGTAATCCGCCGTAGGTGGGCTACTCCACGTAGGTTGGTGATTCCACCAATCAATGCCCAGTTCCTTAGCCCTGTCTACAGAGGCGATGAGGAGGCGTATCTGTATGGTGAGGAGTTCTGTATTGACTAGAGTTATCTTAATGTCCCCGGTGATTACAATACCCTTGTCCAGTACCCTCTCAAGGACGTCCGTCAGGGCGTGGCCCGACACGGAATGCTGAATAGGCATAGTCTATTTCCCTTTTTATTGGACGTGCAAGACAAGCCCACACGCTACCTCTTCGTTAAGGGCTGAAAATTTAACCCCTACGTTTGTTGTAGGGGCGTATTGCAATACGCCCCTACAGACTGGGGAGGAGGGTCTTTTGCTCCCCTATACGCTGGCACCGGAGGAGGAGAAGGCCTAGTGCACAGCGATCTTCTTGACACCCATTTTCTCCAATCCAACTTTTCTGGGTTCCTTCTTACTTATCAATATCCTTCCTTTGGGGCCAACGAGCTTGAGTTCCACCACCTCACCATCTACAAACCCCCCAAACGTCTTAATGTTAGAGGGTAGGGACAGTCTTCCTCCCTCGTCTATTCGGGCATAGGTTCTAACCAGGGGCATAAGATTTCTCCTTTCCTTTTTAGGCTCCAGATAGTACTACCATCCAAAATCCCCGAAAAAGCCTCAACAACACTATCTGTCATTCTGAGCAAAGCGAAGAATCTCTAGACCCTTCGCTTTCGCTCAGGGTGACACTTCGTGTCAGA
>JAUQZZ010000231.1 GCA_030586765.1 Candidatus Brocadiales bacterium
TTAAAAGAGGAAAAGACAATGAGGTATTTAAGTCTCCTGTTTGTGGCAAGTCTTGCCCTGATGTCTCTAGTCTCCTGTACCTGGTTAACGACCGGGGCATACCCAACCCTGGCCCCGTCTCAGACTCAAACGAAGGTGGCGGGTAGCCATAATGTTGGTACGGCTACTACAGCCCCTGCATCGGAATCCGAAAGGGCCTCGTTGGAACCCGGAAGGGCCCCTAAAGTACAGGTCCCAGGAAAAGACCCCTACGCTAACATTCCGTCCAGTACCTTGACACGACCCGAAACCGCCAGACCTAGCACCCCCTTTGAGACGCCTTATGGCACACTGTCTAAAGATACGTCCCAATTTACTATACCAACTTCACCAAGCACACCCTCTACCCCAGCTATTACCTTTAGTACAGAGGGCTTTTCTGGTGTGCCGGGGCCCAATCTCCCTACTGCCCCCTAATCAAGAGAGAGGCTCGCAGGACTACTTCCGTCAAAAGTGAGAAAAAAGACCGTATCTCTTGTCCTGGCAGGGATTCTTGTCCTTCTACAGGCAAGCAGTCTTTCAGGTCAGACCCTCTTAGTAGCAGCCGCCTCCAGCATGAAGGATGCCCTGGAGGAGGCCGCCGCCGAATTTGAAAAGGTCTCAGGCCATAAAACGAATTTCACCTTTGGCTCCAGTGGTCTCCTGGCCCATGAGATTGGGGGTGGGGTACCTTACGACCTTTATATAGCCGCCGGGGCCAATTTTATCCAGGAACTCTACCACAGAAAACTCCTCGTACAAGGCACCTCTAACGTAATTTGCAAGGGGAGGCTGGTTATCATAGTCAGAAGGGACTCGCCAAGAAAGATAGACAGGCTTCAAGACATAACCAACTTCTCCTTAATTGCCATTGCGAACCCCCAGCACGCCCCTTATGGAAAGGCGGCCCAGGAGGCCCTGCAAAATGCAGGTCTGTGGATAGGGCTACAAAACCGAATCCTTTACACGGAACAAGTGGCTGACGTCCTTGAACTGGTAGAGACAGGAAGGGCACCAGTTGGGATTGGGGCACAATCCCTTTGGGCCTCTGCTCAGGTGGAGTACGTCCCCGTAGAGGACAAACTGTACACCCCTCCCGAGACCTACATCGCCATGGTGAAGGGTACCTTACATAAGGATGAGGCCAGGGCCTTCATTGCCTTCCTGGCCAGCGATAAAGGAAGGACCGTCTTAAAGGAGCACGGCTTCTCAACACCGTGAAATAGTAGCTAGTAGCAAGTAGCTAGGAAAAGATTCAACCCTAGCTACTGGCTACTGACTACTAGCTACTAGTCCCTCAACAGGTCAGGTCTTCTCTGGCGGGTGCGGAGCCTTGCCTG
>JAUQZZ010000232.1 GCA_030586765.1 Candidatus Brocadiales bacterium
CCTCTATAGCCATCGGGGTCGCCGGGGAATTCCAGAAGATATTTCTGGAAGGACTTCAGTGCCATATCATAATCGGCCACCATGTAGTAGTCCCATCCCAGACCGCTATGGGCGGAGTACCTCTTACTATCAAGGCCTAAGAGGGCGTTAAACTCGCGTATAGAGTCCTGGTATTGCCCTTTCTTAAAGTAGCACCAGGCCAGGCCCTCATGGGCGTCAGGGTCGCGGTCGTTAAGCACGTAAAGGTTTTCAAAGGTCTCAGTGGCCTTGTCCAGTTTTTCCTGCTTAAAATAACTCCATCCAAGCAGGGCGAGTGCAGAGGTGGATTTAGGCTTAATGGCTATAGATTCTTCCAGGGTCTTTGTAGAGGCCTCGTAGTCCCCTGCCATAAATTGGGCACCGCCTACCAACTCCTTGTTCCTTGCGCTCATATAGCCACATCCCTGGGAGAATGTAAAAATAAGGCTTAGTGAGAGTATTCCTATGGTTCTATAAGACGCAAACGGTTCTCTTTTGCTGGAAGTAGTTGTCATGGTTAGACCTCTCTAATATTGTCTAGCTAAAAGGAATACTCTAGCCCTAGGGCCATGAGATAGGCCGTGTCTGGGTCACCCCGCCCGTCCCTCGGGAGTACCGGGCTAAGGCCAAGATCTCCCCTAGGAGACGTGTCGCTTCTGTCCTTCCTGTAGTACTTGCCCGGCAAGAAAAAGCCCCCTTGCAGGTTAACCGTCAGGCGGCTGGTTATCCCGTAACTGGTATAGAAATCAATTTCATGTCCCAACTCCGATGGCAGCTTTACGGCCTCACCAGCGCTGTTACGTCCGAAGCCTGGCTCATCCGCGTGCATGTTCCAGTAGTCTACGGAGAGATACATCTTCTTTATGGGGAAGAATTCAAGGCCCCCATTAAGGAAGAGGACGTTTTCTATCACAAAGGGGTCACGAAAGACGCCGGGCCTGGCCACACCGTAGTTAAGCAGATAGGTAGAGGCTGTAGCAAGATATGGGCCTATGCCTGCCCTCTGGTAGTGAGCATCAAAGAGGTTGGCGTTTGTGGGGCTGTAGACCGAGAAGGTCCGGTTATTACGGTTATGCCACCTGGAATTTTCAAGGTCCCGGCGGCTGGATTCAGGACCGGAGGCCCAGACGAATTTACCCTTCGGCCTCACCAATCCAAAGTTATAGCCCGCATCGGCCACAAGGAGCCATCCCTTGTGCGTAATGTCTCCCCTATCCGGGGCGGTCTTGTCAGAGCTGTGGGCCTCGCCAAAGTTCCTGGCGTATTCAATGCCAAAGTTAAACTTAGTAAAGTTCAGGTTTAGGTCTATACCCACAGTCCCCAGCA
>JAUQZZ010000044.1:0-8296 GCA_030586765.1 Candidatus Brocadiales bacterium
CCTTGCCCTACAAGTTCAGGGCCTGCCCTCCCTCATCAAGGGGGAGGACACAAGCCTCCCCATCCCTGGATGGGAGGGCTATGCAAGGCTATCCGCCTTAGGCGGATGCCCTACAATGGGGATTTTGTAGGGCAACCCTTTAGGGTTGCGAGGATTCACCCCACCCTGTCTGAACCAAAGGTTATGCAAGGCTAAAGCCTTGCCCTACAAGTTCAGGGCCTGCCCTCCCTCATCAAGGGGGAGGACACAAGCTATGCCCCAGGCCGGGCTCGGTAGGCCCTGCCACCTGGCTCACTTTTTCTGGAAGCGAATCTCCAGGAGGCCACTCTTGAAGGTGTGGCTCATCCTGTCCTCTGTGAAGGAGGAGGGGAGGAGAACCTCCTTGTGATACTTCCTATCACCGGCCTCGGCGTGTATCTCCAGGATGTCTCCCTTCAGGCCCAGCTTGAGGTCTTTTTCTTCCACACCCGGTATCTCTGCCACCACCAGGACATAGGCCTCTTCGTCGAAGACATCTACCAGTGGCTCTCTGCTCTCTTCTACCACGGCGGTGCCCTTTTCTCCCCTGCGGATGTTGCCGAAGGGTTCTATTTTGAACTCACGTTCCTTACCCAGGCCTCCTACCCTGACGTTGAAGCCGTATACGCCCTTAAATTCCTTACCCAGGGGTAATTCTCCTGACTTAGACAACTCTCCACCCTTTTCCGCTAGTTCGCTAAGCTGCTCTACCAGGCCGCCTAGCCCTTCGAGAAAGTTGCCCACCCCAAAGTCTATTCCAAAGCTGGGTCTTTCCTTCTTTTTACCTTTTTCTTTTTTAGAATGTTCTGTCATTTTGTACCTCTTTTTCAACAAAGGTCAAAGTAATCGTCCAATTCGCAGACGTCCGATTCGGAGATCGGACGCTACATCTGCTGCCACTACAACTTCTATTCCGTAGTGGTCGAGCTTGCTCGACCTCGAGACGGAGCAGAGCAAGTGCGCCTTAGGCGCATCTGCCTCTGGCATGACTCTGCCACTACAATCTTTGATTCTTCAGAGGCTTCAACCTGGGTCATGGGCTGCTTTCAGAGGCATTATCCACCGCGGGATATTCATTTGATGACTCTAAATATCTCAGGCCGTACTGCTTAACCTTATAGTGCATAGTGGTGTAATCTATTTTTAAGATTCTAGCGGCCTTACTCTTATTACCACCGGTGCGGCGGAGGGCCTCGGCTATCATGCTCCTTTCCACCTCCTGGACTGCCTTTTTTGTCAGGCTCTTTAAGGATAGGTCGCTGGCTTTATTCATATCGCGCTTCCACGGTTTGGTCTTTTCGGTGAGGAGAGGTGTGGTGTTATTATTCAGGAATATGGTGGATAGATGTTGTGCTTCTATGAGGTTATCTGCCAGGAGTACTGCCCTTCTGATGATGTTCTTGAGTTCCCTTATGTTGCCAGGCCAGTGGTATTTGAGGAGTAGTTCTACGGTCTCCTCTGTGAAGCCCTTGACGTGTTTGTTCAGTTCTTTGTTAGTGATGTCCAGGAAGTGCTTTGATAGGAGTATTATGTCGTCCTTCCTTTTACGTAGGGGAGGGATTTCGATGCTGAACTCGTTGAGGCGGTGATATAAGTCCCTGCGGAAGCGGCCCGCTTCCACCAGGTCTTCTAGCCGCTCATTTCCTGCTACAATGACCCTTATATCCACCTTTATACTCTCCTTTCCCCCTACCCGGCGGATAGACTTTTCCTGGAGGGCACGAAGGAGTTTGCTCTGCATAGAGGAAGGCAGGTTGCCTATCTCGTCAAGAAAGAGGGTCCCTCCTGAGGCCAGTTCAAATTGACCTTCCTTGGCGATATAGGCCCCTGTGAAGGCCCCTTTCTCATGTCCGAAGAGTTCGCTCTCGATTAAGGTTTCGGGGATAGAACCGCAGTCCACCACTATAAAGTTGTGGTCTCTCCTGGGACTCTGTTTGTGGATGGCCCTGGCCACCAACTCCTTGCCAGAACCTGTCTCTCCGTAGAGCACCACGGTAAGGTTTGTCTGGGCCACACAGTTTATCTGCTGGAGTACGCGTTTCATCTCGTCGCTGGAGCCCAGGAGTTCTGAAAGGGAGACTGCTTCCTTCAGGCAGGACCTCAAGTTGGTAATCTCCTGCCTCATGCTGCGTTCATCCAGGGCCCTTTTTAAGGTTATAAGGACTTCCTCGTTATCAAAGGGTTTGGCTAGATAGTCGTAGGCCCCCAACTTTATTGCTTCTACGGCGGAGCGCACCTCCCCGTAGGCGGTGATTATGATTACCTGGATGTCCTTGCCCCGTGCTTTTATCTGCCTGAGTACCTCCATGCCGCCGGGGCCTGGCATCTTCAAGTCGAGGAGGACGGCCCATGGTGCCTCTCTGCTGACCATCTCCAGGGCCTCCTCTGCGGTGCTGGCCTCTAGAGGCTGGTAGCCCGCCTGACTGAGGATACGGCAGAGGAGCCATCTAACCTCTTCCAGGTCATCTACTACCAGGACCTTTGTCTCGGTCAAGGTTACCACCCCCTTTTTGCCCCTAAGATGTTAGAGAAAGAGAACGTAGGGCAGGACTTCCCTGAATCCCCTGAATCAAGTTCAGGGTCAGGCCCTGCCAGCAGACCATGCCCTAGGCAGAACCGTCACTGATGGACCTAAAGGTCTACTCTACAACTGTCATTGCGGTCCGCCTAAGGCGGAGAAGCAATCTAGATTGCTTCGGGGCTACGCCCCTCGCAATGACCCTCCGCACTGCGGACAGCCTAAAGGTCCGCCAAAGGCGGATCTGCCTAAGGCATGACTGTCCCTACGCTCTCTGGCTAAGATGTTCAAGAAAGAATTCCACCTGGATGTCTGAAGGTAACTCCTTATCCACCCGGTGGAGTAGACCTAGAAACAGGATGCCTATCTCTCCCTCCTTCAAGCTATGGTGGATGCGCTGGGCTATGAAGGTATCGCGCTTTTTAAGTCTAACCTGTCCGCCTAAGGCGGATTTCCTTTCCGCCTTAGGCGGATGGAGGAGGGAACGATATTCCTCCAACAGCAAGACGGGGTCCTCTGTGCCCACCACCTCTGCCCCCTTTTCCATCAGTTTCAGGAGTAGCTGATAATTAGGATTGCCCTCTGCCGCCAGCTCCTTTACAAGTTCTGGCTCCCTTCCGCAGCAGGGCAGGCCGTCCTGGTACAGCTTGACCCTGGAGTAGGGAAGCCCCAGGGCCTCTAATCCTTTTTCTATGTCCTGCCACGTCTCTTCTACGGTCTTTTTATGTTCCTCCCAGGCCTTTTCCCCTACTTGCTCGATGTATTTCTGTTTGAGCAACTCTTTCAGGGAACCCATGTCTGCCTCTGTATGGATTATGGGCACATAGATGAGCCTGCGCACTTATACTACCTTTTTCTTTAAACTCCTCCTAGTGGGTTCCTCCAAGGAGACACCCTTCATTGCCTGGCAGATAAGGGACTTGACTAACTCCAGGTCGAAGGGTTTGGTTATGTAATCATAGGCCCCCAGGAGCATGGACTCCTTGGCCGTCTCCAGGGTTCCAAAACCGGTTAGTATAATCACGGGGAGGTGGGGGAAGCGTTTCTTTATCTCCTTGAGAGTCTTGATGCCCCCCATGCCGGGGATGAATATATCCAGTATTACCACTGCTACCTCCTCCCTCTGGAGGAATTTCAGGGCCTCTTCCCCGCTTGAGGCCTGGAGCGCGACTTGCCCCTGGGGGGACAGGGCCTTCTGGAAGAGTCGGTGGATGCCAGGGTCATCCTCCACCACCAGAACCGCTCCTTGTCCTTTGCCCTTTCTTTTCTTCACCTTCTTATACCCATCCTCTGGAACGTACACAACTATCAGTTTGTTACGTTCCTCTGCGTCCCTATTTGATCCTGTAGGGGTTGAGCCTTCGGGCTAGACCCCAGGGCTGAGGTTTAAACTGTGTAGGGCGGGCGTCCCGCCCGCCCTAGACGGGCAAGATGCCCGTCCTACAGATAGCAAATCCCAGATTTGCCCTACAAATCTACACAAAATAATTAAATTACGCAGCCCTACAGATCGATGCCCCATAAATGGGGCAACTACAAAAGCAATTTCAAATGTAGTCGAGCAAGCCTTCGGCCCGAGCTCAGGCCGAGGGCTCGACCACTACAATTACAATTTCTTGTGTCTCCTGCTGAGTGTAAGTTGGAGGATCCCCTCGCTGAAGGAGGATTGGATGGAGGAGGGCTCTACCTCAAAGGGCAATAGTACCTCCTTATAATACCTGATGGGGCCCTGCCTGGTAGAGGCATGGGCCTCCAGGGTAAGGAGGTCGTCCCTGATCTCCATCTTTATATCCTTTTCGGCCGCCCCTGGCACCTGGGCGACAATTAGTAGGTCTTCCGCCTCGTCAAAGACATCCAGTGGTGGTGCTATTTGCTTCTGGACGCCCAAGAAGTCCTCGTACCTTCTGAAGTAGGGCCTTTCTGTAAAGACCCATGTCTTCAGGGGTTTCTTGGCAATCCGTCGCCCGCCTAAGCGGGCTAAGGATGCCTTGTCCATCCGCCTCAGGCGGACACCTTTTGGGATGGAGCCTATACGAATGTCCATCCTTATCCGTGCTGGGCGGGTTCTTGTTATGGTCTTTATATGGCGGACACGCTTCAACATCTTGCAATCCCCTTGCCAATAGGTGGCACATTTTTCCTATCTATAACAAGATAATGCAAAATATAATACATTTTTAAAATATAGTGCCTCATATAGCACGTTTATAGTAAAATTACCATAGAGAAACTTCTATAATACTATTGAAAATAGGCCATATAGATCCCGTCCACCTTCAGAGGGAGTGAAATCCGCCTCGGAAGGTAGACAACGACCTTTATGGTCGTTGATTGAGGTTCAACGAGGTAAACCTCGTTGTCTACCTGGATTCTTCGCTCAGAATGACACAAAAATTATTGTGAAATGAGCCTGGTGAGTTCCTCCAGGTCTATGGGCTTACCAATGATGAAGTCTGCCCCCAGGTCCTCCTTTTTTATAGAATCTAGTGTCCCCAGGCCGCTAATTATCCCCACTTTTGGTCTTTTCTCAAGGATTTTTACTGCCTCCAGGACATCCCACCCTGAGAAGTCTGGCATAGCCAGGTCGCAGAGGAGGAGGTCGAAACTTTTTTTGTAAAGGAGTTTAATGGCCTTAGCCCCGCTGGTTATGATGTGCACTTTATGACCCTCCTGGGTAAGGGCTTTGCTGAGGAATCTGCATATCTCCTTCTCGTCATCCACCACCAGGACCTGTAGGGGCACGACATGTCGTGCCCCGACTTTCAGGGATGCCTGTCCGCCTGAGGTGGATGCCCTTTCGCTAGATTCGCTACGCTTACTGCAAACCTCAGAGAGTAGGCGGGTGGCGGGTAGCTTTATGGTAATGGTGCTACCCTTATCTAACTGGCTGTCCACGGATATCTCGCCCCCGTGGCGGGTAATGATACCGTAGGCAACACTCATACCCAGTCCACTACCCGCAACACCTTTTGTGGTGAAGAAGGGGTCAAAGATTTTTTTCTGCACCTCCTTGCTCATACCTATGCCAGTATCTGAAATGCTCAGCAGGACGCAATCCTTCTGTCCGCCTGATTCTGCTTTAGGCGGACTCTCAGGTATCCAGGTGCGGAGGGTGAGGGTTCCTCCTTTTGGCATGGCATCCAGGGCATTATTTACTATATTTAATAGGGCCTCTCTTAACTCTGCTGGATTGCCCAGGATAGGCGGGACGGAAGAGAGCCCCTTTATATCAACCTTATAGGTGATGCCCTTGGCCTGGGCCATATCCTTCCATCTGTGCCTGGAGAAGTCGATAACCTCTTTTACTAATTTTTTTATGTCCAGGGGAAGGAGCTGGGACACGTCGGTCTTTAACTTGGTGAATTCTTGCAACCTTTGAACGGTCTCGGCACCGTCGAGGGTGGCCCTGCGTACGACCTGGAGTCCTTCGTTGAGTTCCTCCATGTTTTCGTAGCTCTTCTGGAGGAGTTGAACGTTGCCAAGAATGATGGCAAGTACATTATTAAAGTCATGGGCTACACCTGAGGCTACCTCCCCCAGGGCCTTCAGCTTCTCAGATTGAAGGAGACGGTCCTGTAATTTCTTCTCCTCCGTGATGTCTTTAGCAATGTGTACTACGGCAATTACCTCGCCGTTGTCACCCAGGATAGGAGAAGTAGTCATCAGGAAGGTGCCCCCCAAGTGGGGGTCATCTATCTCCACCATTGTCGGGGCGCGTGTCTGGAGGGTCCTGGCCATGGGGCAGGTAGGCCAGGGGTGATTAAGACCATGAAAGATATGATAACAGTTTTGGCCTACCAACTTATTTGGAGTGGTATTAAATCGCTCCGCAGCGGCCTTATTTGCCCTGAGGATACGAAAGCTTGTGTCATGGATAGTTACTAGTTCAGAGATAGAATCAAAGGTCTCTTCCCACTGGGTCTTCGCCCTCCTTACCAGTTCAAAGAGTCGGGCATTTTCCAGGGCCACGGAGGCCTGGGCGGCATACATTTCCAGCATCCTCATCTCAAAGTCTTTAGGGTGGTAGGGTTCTGGAAAGAAGAGGGTTATGGCTCCCATGACCCCTCTACCCTTCCCGGGTATAGGAATGCTCAGAAGGCTCTTATAGCCGGCCTCCTTTAGGATGCCCTTAAAGCCTTCCAGCTTGGATTCGGCCTCTATCTCGGGGATAACGTAAGGGCTCTTGGAGAAGGCCGGGGGCAGTAGGGGCACGTTGCAACGTGCCCCTACTCCTCCGCCTGAGGCGGATGCCCTTATGCCATGGGTGGACACCTCGTAACGGGATGGGTCTTCTGGGTCAAAGATACATACCTGAGAGCTACTTCCCTTTAACAATTTAGTAACGCTAGCAGCAATTTTTTCCCGAAGGGTGTTAAGGTCTAGTTCCTTTATCAGCTCCAGGGCGGCTCGATGGAGTTGTTGTAGTTCAACTAATTGCACGCTTAGGTCCCTATAGGCCCCGATGTTTACTATGGCCAGGGACAACTGGGGGACTATCTGCCAGAGGATGTCAAACTGCTCAGGGGAGAAGTTCCCTGCCTTTCGGCTCTCTAGGGCCAGCACACCAATAGTCTTGCCTTTATATTCCAGGGGAAAGCCCAGCCGCGACAGGATGCCATCAGGAGATGTGGAGGTCTTACCAAACTCCTCTACAACGGGCCTTGCAGTGGTAATAACCCTCTCTAAAAGGCTACTTACAGGGAGGGTCTCCCTTTTTTCTGTCTCGGAAGGGATATATCCTTTTTCCTCAGAAGGGACTATCTTAACAGTATCGAAGTCTATTATCTTCTTCAGTTCCTGATTGATGATTTCCGAGAGGTCTTTTATATCTATGCTTGAGGCTATGGCCCTGTTTATATTGCCTACCAGTCTTTTTTCCTTCTGCCGTTTTTCTCTCTCGGTTATATCCGCCATCAAGCCCACGAAGCCCTTGGGTTGGCCCTGGCTGTCTCGCACAGGGGCCAGGGAGAAGCCGTGGAGGATAGTCTTGCCATCCTTTCTTATGGCCTGTCCCTCCCCCCTCCACTTTTCCCCCGAGAGGAGTCTTTTTTGATGCTGCGCCAGCAGATAGCGGTCTTCTTTACTGAAGAGGACCTTGATGTTTTTCCCTAGAATCTCTTCTTTCTTCCAGGCATAGATATCCTCAGCGCCCTTATTCCAGCTAGTTATATTGCCTTCTAAATCCGTGGCCACTACGGCTGTAGATACATTTTCCAGTACAGTCTTGTAGTGTTCCTCTGACTCCTTAAGGGTCTGGGTATGCAGGACTATCTCTTTTGCTCTCTGAAGGAGGGTCCTTGCCTCTTCCCAGAGTTCCGGGGTAATGCCCTTGGTGGTCAGGCGCTGGAAATCTTCCAGGAGGGATAAGGTATCTTCTATATCCCTGTCCATGGACACCATTCCTTATAAAGAGGTACTTATAGGTTACCTTTTACATATTGCGTGCCAAAAGTCTTGATAGGGGAGGCTTCTAGCCTCCTTACAAAAGATATATAACTTGTAGTGGTCTAGCCATGCCATAAGCAGGTCTGCCTTCGGCATGGCTTGCTCGACTTAAAGATGGAGCAGAGCAAGCTCTGCCACTACAACTTCCGTTCTGTAGTGAGCACAGCGAATTTAGCCTTAGGCTTTGTCCCCAAGATTTATAGATTACCTCTTACATGAGACCTATGCGATATTCTTTTTGCTGTCATTTTCACGTTGTGATACCTCTGAGATGGTAGGGGCACGTTGCAACGTGCCCCTACCATCTCAGAGGTA
>JAUQZZ010000044.1:8306-12794 GCA_030586765.1 Candidatus Brocadiales bacterium
ATCATGCCATAGGTCTGCCAAAAAGACTGGCGTATCCGCCCAAGGCGGACCAGCCCACTATCTTCTTAGAGACCTCCGCAAAAGTCATTCCACCTGGATAGTCCGCCTAGGGTGGCGCTCCATGCCACGTCCGCCTGGTGGATGAAATACCTGCCCTGTACCATACTAGGTACAGGGCCTGGGCACAAATCCTCTTCAGATTCTTTTACATTCAGGCGTGTTTGTCAAGGGATTTTCCTGCCTCCAGACATAAGCAGGTAAGGTGCGTCTTGATACACCCGACAACTACAAAAGATGTAGCTCAGCTACAAATTTTGTAGCTGTTTTTCCTGGGAAGCTGTCTGGCATAGACGACCTATATTCTGCCTCATGTAAGTGTATAATAAGACTAACCTTACAATATACGGTCCGCACCTTATATCTTATCTGTGTGGCACGCCCATTGCTCTCTTTTTAATTAGGAGTGGCTTTTCTTAGGAAAGAGGCATAAAATGCTGCACATACTACGTAGTTGGCTGAAGGACAAAAAGGCCTTTACCTTGGTAGAGGTTGCAACGGTGGTGGCTATAGTGGCGACACTGGCCCTTACTATTGCCCCTATTGCCCAAGAAAAGATACTGCAGAGTAAGACGATAAAGTCTGAGTCGCAGATAATGAACCTAGCTACCGCCATTGCTAGTTTTTTCCAGGATACAGGTCAGTTTCCTACCTGGAAAGGAAACCAGAAAAACTTCTTTGAGGTCCTGAGGAGTGGCAGCGATGCGACTCTAGACCCAAAGTTTAGTAGTGGGCTATCTTCCCTATGGGGCTTAACCAAGGTAGACCACATAAGCAATCATCTCCTTATAGATAAACCAGGTGGGGAAGCCAATGCCTATAAGACAGCCAAGCTCGATTGGAGGGGTCCTTATATAGGCGATGTGGGTACAGACCCCTGGGGCAGGAACTATCTGGTAATCGCCAAGGGTTTTTTTGACGCAGGGACAAATACCTCTCCTATCTTCGCCTGGATACTTTCAGGCGGGCCTAACGAGACCGTTGAGACGGACATAAAATCACAGAAGCTTAATTCCACCCCTGCGGAGAACCTTTCTACCAAGAGTGATGATGTAGGGTTCTTACTCTTTACAGCAACGAGTACTCTGGTGGACTAAACCATGAGAAGTTTTAAAGAAGAACGAGGTTTCACATTAATAGAGATAGCCATAGTACTGGGCATCCTGGCAGTATTAGTGGCCGTCCTGGTGCCTACCCTGACAAAATACGTAGGGGAGGCCAAGATCAGGAGGGCAGAAAAGGACGTGCAGATGATTTGCGGCTCTATTGGCCAGTTCAGTTCGGATACCGGCCTATGGCCCGTATCTTCCAACTTTGGTGCTAGCGGTGGTACACCGGCAAAGAACGATGTAGAGGTGTTGAAAGGGCCGGGTAATGACCCCACGGACCATGCTACCTCTCAATGGTTTGCAACGGCCAATACCTCAGACAACCTGGATGACCAACTACAGAGCAATGTCGCAGATTACCCCACTACAGGCAGTAGGGCCTGGCAGGGGCCTTACCTGGGCAAATTAGAGAAAGACCCATGGGGTAACGCTTATCTTGTGAATGTAGAGTTCTTAAAGCCCGACCAGATAAAGAATAGAAAATCGGTCTTTGTACTTTCTGCCGGGCAGAACGGTGTTATTGATACCCCTTATTCAACTACTACTGGGGTTGGGATCGTGACACCGCAAGAAGATGATATAATATGTCGTCTAAAGTGATTAATGGGTGGTGGTGCGCTACAAGGCGTGTCTACTTTTGGGAGGAGCCGAAGATGGCTATAAATAAAAAAGGTGGATTCACACTGATTGAAATCGTAATCGTTCTGGCTATAATAGCTATACTGGCTGGCATCCTTGCCCCTACCCTCACAAGGTATGTAGGCGATTCAAAGATAAGGAGGGCGGAGGGCGATGTCCAGAGGATAGCTGTGGCTATGGGCGCCTTCTACAGCGACGTGGGAGAATGGCCTATATGGTCGAGTGGGAGCGCTACAACGCCAGGGGCTACCAAATTCAAGGCACTGCAGGGAATCGGGGATAACCCCACCTTGACCGGGGCAGGCTGGCCTGATTTTACCACTAATGCATCTGATATCACTGGCATAAAGGACCAGCTCATAAGCAATACCCCTTCATATCCTACTACAGGCAAGCGCCCCTGGAGGGGACCCTATCTGGATGACATAAAGACAGACCCCTGGGGCAGCAAATACGTGGTGAATGTGGAGTTCGTATGGCCGGCAAATGTTAGCGGTGCAAAGCCTGTGTTTGTGCTATCGCCTGGGCCAGACAAGGAGGTAGACACTGCCTACAGTCAGACAGGGCCAGACCTTGCGGTAACCGATGACGACATCGTCTTCCGTATCAAGTAGCCGCAGGCTTTAGCCTGCGTTCTACGCACCCATAAAGGGTGCGGCTACAAGGATTTGCGAGCTAAAGGCAGCTAGTAATGGTCACAAAAAGAGCTTGTAGTGAGCGCAGCACTAAGGGTTTTACCCTGATTGAGATTGTGATAGTGCTGGCCATAATAGGCGTACTGGCAGGTATATTAGCTCCTATGTTAAAGAGCTATGTGGAGCAGGCAAAGATGCGTAGGGCAGAACAAGACACAAAGACACTAGGAGAGGCCATGCTGGCCTTTAACAAGGACGTGGCACGGTTCCCTATATTCCAGAGCGGGACCGCTACCACCCCAGGCTCGGCCGTCTTCGTGGTGCTCAAAACCGAGGATGGGAGTGCGCCAGCGGCCAGTGTGGACTCTGCAAGCTGGCTCTCTGCCACGGCGGACACCGTTGATAACCAGTTGAAGAAAAATACTCCTGGTGGTGCGGGTGCTGCTTACCCCACTACTGGGGAGTTTGCCTGGAGGGGGCCGTATATGGGTGAGACAAGGAGCGACCCCTGGGGTAGCTATTACGTATGTAACGCTACTAATCTTCAGGCTGGTAATACCAATGCCGTCTGGGTGTTATCGGCTGGAGCCAATAAGACCATTGAGACGACATTTAATCAGGCAAGAGGCACGGCCTCTTTAGGCGGCGATGATGTAGGTTTTAGAGTAAAATAGGTCATTTTTTGGGGAGGGCTCAGAGATGAAACTCGTAAGGAACCTAATAGAAACCTTGAGGTACTTGAGGAAGAGGGGAGGCTTTACGTTAGCTGAGGTAACGGCAGTGGTGGCCATCACAGGGACTCTGGCAGCTATTATAATACCTGTGGCGGTAAACAAGATAGAAGATGGCCGTATTGCTAGGGCAAAACAGGATGTTGATGCCATTAACCAGGGCATCCAGTCCTTCTTCTCTGATACTGGCGAATGGCCTGATAGGACGAGCGCGACTGCCCCTGATGGTATCTTTATCCTTAGGAGTGGTGCGCCTGAATTATCCAATACCTTTCCTATCACTGATGAAGATGCTGCAGGCTTTACAGGGCTGCTGGCCCAAAGTGCACCAGATCCAAAAGTACAAACTGGGATGACTTGGAGTGGTTTGGCAGACGAGCTTGTTAACCACCTCACCCTGGATAACCCCCTGGGCGGCACGAGGTCTCCTAACCTGGTATACAGGACTGCCGATGTGAACTGGAGTGGCCCATATATGCCTCAGATATTTAACGACCCTTGGGGCAGGAATTACCTGGTTTATGCCAGGGCGTTTACTCAGTCTTCTATTACTGTAGGTACTGCTACGACTCCTGTCTATGCTTGGGTAATCAGTGCTGGGCCAAATGAGACCCTGGAGACGGATGTCACTTCGCCTATTCTCAACAATAACCCCCTTGCCTCAACAGCAGCCACAACCATAGGCGATGATGTAGGGGTGATGATCTTTAGGGCAAGGGAGGCCCTGCCTGGTGTATCCTCGGGTGGTGGCAGCGGAACCTAGTAATAGCCGCCCCCTTTTCCGGGTCTGGGTCCTCTCACGGCAAGGATGGTGGAGGCGCGGGCAGCTCCCCATCCTTGCTTTTTTTACCCTTTGGGTGCCGCAGGGCTTAAGCCCTGCGGCACCCCTCATTTGAATTACGACCTCACCCCTCAGCTTTCTTCCATAATCATACCATACCGCTCTAATATAGTTCCCATAACGGCCTCCAACTGGCCCTGGGATATCTGATAATCGGTAATAGCCTTGTTCTCATTCCCCTCGGCCGTGGAAAGGGACTCCTGGGCGCGGAGAACCTCCAGGTTGGTAGACCGCCCTACTGCAAACTTCTTTTCCTCGGCATCCAACCTCTCCTGGGCCAACTGTCGGGTCTTCTGGGTGGCCTTTATCCGCTCCGTGTCTGTATGGACCTTTCTTACAGCGGCCCTTACCTGTACTAATATATCCTGTTCTGTCTTGCTGATGTTAAGCTCTGCCTGCCTCTTCTCCAGCCTTGCCCTGGCCAGGTTGGCCCTTTCAGCCCTTAGGCCTATAGGTACTTCAAGGGAGAGTTTCAC
>JAUQZZ010000233.1 GCA_030586765.1 Candidatus Brocadiales bacterium
CCTTTATCTTTATTAGCCAGCGGTCCTGGGCCCATTCCCAGTAGCCATATATGGGGCTGTAAACTGCGCCATGGGCCTTTGCCTTATAGATGACATCGGTGATGTCCACAAGCAGTTCATAGGTCAGCCTCTCTATCTCAGAGATGTTATATTTCCTAACTGTGTCGATTGAAAGCAGACTCAGGTTATGGCCGCCCGTCCAGTCAGGGGCTAAATCGGCAGGCATGGGGTCGAGAAGCCCATCCTTATAGAGGGCAAGCACTATGGCCACGGCCTCCCTGTATTTGGTAAAGCTCAGTTTTACTCCTTCATCCATGGCCTCTAGCTGGTCCCTGGCAAACCTTGGGGAGTGGCATCCCTTGCAGAGCATTACCCACCCCTCCCTTATCTCCCTGTACTTGGGGGCGCCTCTATCTACCATGGAGGTTCCCATATATGTATAGACGGTGGAGGCCCTCGTGACATTGTGCTCCCCTTGCTGCATATGGCAGAAGGCACAGGTGGGGACCTTATAATTCTTTGCGGTGAGGGGCTGAGTCCAGTCCCATCCTTGACCCTCTGACTGATAAATCATACCGTGGTAGGACTGCATGTACATCTCGTACTCGTACTGCTCTGGCCCTGAGTGGCACACACCACAGCTATTGGCCTTACGCGCCTCTGAAAGGGAGAACTCGTGCCTGGTGTGGCAGCCATCGCAACGGTTCTCTGCAATGGCATGGCAGGTCAGACATGCCGATACCTCTTCTGCAGGCTTCTCAATCCCGCAGCCTACCTCAATCAGGTCCAGATGATAGGCATGGGCATGGGAGCCTATACTTCCTTCTCTATGCCCTGCCATCTGCTTTGGGTGGCACTCTCCACAGGTGGTGTAAGAAGGCATATGGAGTTTTTCATGATTGGTGCCGTGGCACTTTTCACACCCCACCACCTCCTTTCCTTCCCTGGGAGAACTGTGTTTACTCCTCTTCCACTGGGCCACCACCCCAGGACTCTCCACTGTATGGCAGAGGATGCACTGTTGCCCGCTGAACTCCCCTGTTACAGTACTCCCAGGGTGAAAATCCTTACTGTTATAGTAGTAGTCAGGGTCATACCATCTAATCATAGGCAGAAATTTATACAGCTCCCCATATTTCCCCTTTCCTGGGAAGAGTTCTTCCGGGCCCGTGTAGTAGCCAGCAAGCCCCCCGAGGTGGTAGACGTCTCCGGAGTCATCCGTACCTGCCCTCGCACCCAGGAGCCTGGCCATATCCTCCTGGAAGGACGCTTTTTCCTCGCAATAGGCTTGGTAAACATGGACGCTTAACACAAAAAGTGCTGATACTAGAAGACATCCCAC
>JAUQZZ010000234.1 GCA_030586765.1 Candidatus Brocadiales bacterium
CCGCAATTGTGGGTGAGGCGGAAGGTGTATGGGCGGATGTGATTCGTGATGCGGAAAAAGGTCAATTAAAGAATCAATATTTCGGCGGTCTCACCCCCCTCAACAAGCTGAGGGACGTCTACCCCGACAGGGGACTCCTTAAGAAAAAATACGGCTATAGATACTCTTCAATAATAACTACCCGTGGCTGCCCTAACAGATGCGACTTCTGCGCCGTGCCCGTCTTCCAGGGGAGAAAGTACAGGGAACGGCCCGTGGAAGACGTCCTGGCGGAGATGCAGGCAACGGACTACAAGGGCCTGATGTTCGCCGAGGACAATTTCTACGGACACAGCAAGATATCGAACGATAGGGCCAAAGAGCTCTTCAGGAAGATGACCGAGAGGAACGTCGTAAAAGACTGGTTTGGCTTCACCGCCCTCAACACTACCTCCGATGAGGAGTGCCTGAAGTACATGGCCTCAAGCGGCTGCCTGGGGATTCTTATCGGCATAGAGTCCCTGGACGAAGACGTGCTGAAGAGCATGAACAAGCGGGTGAACATCCGGATGGGAGTGGAGGGTTACAGAAAGGGCATCGAAAACCTCCACCGTCACGGGATTATCTGCTGGGGTTCGGTAATCTTCGGGACCGACGGCGATAAGAAGGACAACTTCAAACGCATGACCGACTTTGCCCTGGACATGGGGATGGACGTCCTGACCTTCGGAATCTACACGCCCATGCCCATGACCGAGAGTTTCCACCGCATGACCAAGCAGGGGCGCGTCTTCCGCAATAATTTTCCCGAAGACTGGTTCTACTACAACTCCAACCATCTGGTGTTCGCCCTGAAGGACATGCCCCTTGAGGATTTCATCGAGGGCATGGAATACGTCTACGAAAACCTTTACTCAAGAGAGGCCCTGAAGAAGCGCTTCGATAAGACGCTCCGGGAGACCAACAATTCGAAGAACGCCATGTTCGCCTACCGAATCAACATAGACTGGCGCGTGGTCTTTAAGAGCGTGATTGACGACCTGAAGAAGCTGTATGATTCGGACGTCTATACCGGGGTAAAGAGCAATAGGGTTTTGATCAGCGGTGGGAAAGTAGAATAGACTCCTGACGGCCCCATAAACCTAGGGGGATAAAATGGATAGATTTTATGGTCCATGTGTCACTCTAATCGCAATATCAATGGGTTCTTTAACCTATATGAAGCAAGTGCTCAAACTAAAACCCATCTATTATTCTGACTACCTTTTCATACCAAATCCTGCTATAATTATTACTAGCATAGCCCTTCAGATTTTCATATTTTGTAGTATAGTAATTGGGATAGGGTTAGCA
>JAUQZZ010000235.1 GCA_030586765.1 Candidatus Brocadiales bacterium
CCATTGTGCGGATTGTCAGGGGTTTCAGGGAAAGGGGTATGAACCACCACAAGCCCACAATACGGGCCAGCGTTACTATTGCAAAGATACTCGCCCAGGAAGGAATCCCTGTCTCGCCTGAACGGGATTTCCTGGAGATTTGTAGCGATGTTCTTAGCGTCTCTAACGGCAGTGGAAAGTGTCTGACCGCCGAGGATATGAGGCCCTATTTCCACATAGAAAAAGGACAGAAATTCCATGAAAAAGACCAGAAAAGGGATAGAAGTCCTGAGGTCACCCAAACCCTGTAATTCAACGGAGCGGGATCAGCTCTATAGGAAGCTAACGGCGCTGGCAGCGAGAAGAAGCGGTATTGCGGTACAGCTCAAGAGCTACGAGGAGAGGGTGGATGTCCTCAAGGAGATACTCCAGAAGGCAGGAAAAGAAGAATCAGAATTAACCAACCTCCTGAGGGTCGGCGAAGACCTTCTGTCAGGTAATGGAAGGGACAAGAAAACATGTGGCCCACCAGAAACTGTAAGGGTTGGGGAGAAGGAGATGGTCTTCCGCTTTTAGGTTCCAGGTTGGCAGGTAGCCGCAGGCTTTAGCCTGCGTATTTCCCCTCTAAAAAGAGGGGATAAAGGGGTGTGTATTAACACACCCCCTGCCCCTCTTGATAGAGGGGAGACGCAACCTAAAGGTTGCGGCTACACTCGCACGTCAGCAGATGTCCGGAAATGTAGCGTGCGACCTTGTGTCGCACGATAAGGCGTGCGAGATAAACTCGCACGCTACAAAGAGTAAAGGAGGAGGTCTTCATGCCAGAGATTCAAGAAACACCATCAGCCAAACAAGAAAAAGAGGATACCCTAGCCCCACTGATCCTAAGCCGCCTGGTGAAGATTGCCAGGGACTTTGAAAACCAGGGGAATGTCCACCAGGCCATTGGTTTATATACAAAAATCCTCCAGGAGTACCCAGACAGTAAGGAGGCGGAGGAGGCCCGGTTGTCCCTCTTTAATCTAGCAGAAAAATACCTCCACGAGGGCAATACCTACCACGCCCTGGCCCTTTACGATAAGGTGGTGTAACCATGCACTTATATCTCTATGGCGTAGTGGCGCCAGAACTTGCTTACCCACCTTTTCCTGCCGGGATAAATGGCGCCAAAATACGCCCACTCAAGTATGGTGATGTAACAGTCCTGATAGGCGACGTCAGGGCCTCCAGGATCCGTCCGGAGAGACAGCACCTCAAACTCCATGAGGAGGTAGTAAAGGAATTCATGAAGAGGGGTACCATCCTCCCCATATCCTTTGGTACCATTGCCGAAAGGATGC
>JAUQZZ010000045.1:0-2967 GCA_030586765.1 Candidatus Brocadiales bacterium
GAAAAGAATAAACTAGAACCTATAGGGTCTCCAGAATTTAGCGACGTCCAGTTTGACCCAGCAAAGCCCCTTAATTTCAACGTCACCTTTGAGGTAAAACCAACCTTTGAGATTGCAAATTACAAAGGTCTCTCACTCAAGAGGAAGTCAGCCCAGGTAAGCCCCGAGGAGGTAGAGGAGACCCTGAAAAGGATAAGTCTTTCCAAGGCGCAACTGGTAGCGGTGGAAGGGGGCGAAGTCCAGGGCGGAGACCAGGTCCTCTGCGATTACCAGGTAGTGGTGAACGGAGATACCATCCATAAGGAGGAGGAGATAGCCTTGTGGGCGGTCTCTGGGGGAAGAATCGGGGAGATAATGGTACCAGAGCTCTTAAAGGCCCTGGTGGGGGCAAAGGCAGGAGATAAACGAGAGGCAAAGGCGTCCCTGGGTGCGGGCTTTCATATCCCTGAGCACAGGAATAAGGATGCAACCCTTCAAATAACGGTCAGGGAGATAAAGAGACCCAAAGCCCCAAAGATAGATGATGAACTGGCAAAGCAGTTAGACTTTCCTTCTCTGGAAGCGCTCCAAAAGGACGTCAATGCCAGGCTCGAGGTGGATAAAAAGAGGTGGGTGGAGCAGGACCTGCAAGGGCAGGTCTATCAAAAGCTCCTAGAGATGGCAAATTTCGAACTACCAAAGGACTGGGTAGAACACCAGACTACCCGAAGACTTTACCGCTATCAACTCGAACTCCTCCACAGGGGAATGCCCTGGGAAGATATAGAGAAGGAGGCCCAGAGGCTAAAGGGTGCCTCTGAGGAGTCCGTGATTAGGGACCTTAAACTCTCCCTGATGCTGGAATATATAGCGGATAAGGAGAGACTCTATGTGACAGAGCAGGAGGTAGAGCAGAAGATAAATGAGCTGGCAGTTATTTATAATACAACTCCTCCAAGGATGAGGCGCCAGCTGGAAAAACAGGGTACTCTTTCTGGCCTTAGGTACCAGTTGAGGGAAACTAAGGTCGTGGAACTTCTTCTAAAAGAAGCTAAAATAGAAGAAGAGGAGAAAAAACAAGAAGAAAAAAAGGTGGTTTGAAAAGGAGCTTTAAATGACTCTAAAGAATGGTAACGATTATCCCGGGGAGCTCAGTCCTCATATGCAAATCTTTGTGCCCTATGTGACGGAGAAGACAGGTTACGGTGAGAGGCACTACGACATCTTTTCTCGCCTCCTGAAAGACCGAATAATCTTTATCGGGACACCCATAGATGATGTCGTTTCTAACCTGGTAGTTGCCCAGATGCTTTTCCTTCAGAACGAGAATAAGAATCAGGACATAAACCTGTATATAAATTCCCCTGGCGGCTCTATCACTGCAGGGCTTGCCATATATGATACTATGCAATTTGTCCAGTGCGATGTGGCTACCTACTGCATAGGTCAGGCCTTCAGTATGGCGGCGGTTCTGCTTGCTGCAGGCACTACAGGTAAGAGGCACGCCTTACCCCACACTCGAATAATGCTCCATCAGCCCTGGGGCGGCATGAGGGGCACTGCTACGGATATAGGCATCCAGGCCGAGGAGATTCTGCGTCTGAAGAGGTACCTCAATGACATCCTCTCTAAACATACAAGCCAACCCCTGGAGCGAATAGAGAGGGATGTGGATAGAGATTTCTACATGTCCTCCCAGGAGGCCAGGGATTACGGCCTCATTGATGAGGTGGTAGAGTCCCTCAAGGAAAAGAAACCTGCCCTAGCTGGTGTCTAAAAGAAGGATAGACTTTTAAATCCGTCCATCCACCTCAAGTGGACGGGTGTCCAGGGGCCGAGGCGAAACCTCTCTTCGTGTTTTCATGGACCCCAAGCTTCTCAAGATAGGCGGTGTAGGGGCGTTGGTGTACGCCATATCCACTGCCTTTTTTTACACCTACCTTGCCTGGCGTTGGCCTATGGTGGGCCGGCAGGAGACCGAGTCTGTCCTGAAAGAGGTGGGACAGCATCCCAGGGAGTGGCTGGTCTTCTGGTGGGCAGGTCTCATGGTCTCCTTCTCCCTCATCCCTGTCTTTCCAGCCCTTTTCCAGGCCCTGTGGAAGACAGCCGGGGCCTACGCATCAATTGCCCTTTTCTTTGCCTTTATAGCCATTATCCTGGGCACCCTTAGCCCCTTGAGGCATGCGGCTGTCACTCCTACGCTAGCCGACCTCTACCAGAGGGCCACGGATGATGGGGCAAGGCAGACCGTAGCATTAATCTATAAGGCCCAAGAGGCCTATGGGCAGGGGCTTTTCTGCGTCTTCGGTACCACCTGACTGGTAGGCTGGGTGGGCCTGGGAGGCCTGGCTATGCTAAGTACACCGACCTTCCCTAACTATCTGGGTTGGCTGGGAATCCTGGTAGGTGTACTCTGGGTCTTGAACATCCTTTCCAAGATATTCTACCCCACAAATATCTTATCTGGCCTGGTGCTCTTCTCCTTCCTCCTATGGGTGTTCCTTACGGGTTTGAGGCTAATCAAGCTTTCTGCCCAGACAGGGATTTAGCATTTCCTTTTTATCTTCAGCCTGTGAATTTGTTATACACCCAGGCAAAGACGGCCCCTGCGATAGCACCGTCCACGAAGGCCCATACCCCTCCAATAAGCCCACCTAAGATAGTGGGGTTGTAGCCTAGATAAACAGAGCCTATCAGTTCTACCAGGCTGCAACCATAACCAGACAAGGCGGCTATCCAGCCTAAGAGTATAACATATGCGGCCCATACTATACCCAGGCCAAGACCCAGGGCCTTTATGTTGAGCCTGTTCATGCGTTGTACCTCCAGGAATATTTAGAGACTATCTACGCACTCCAGCACGGCGTTCCTCCACCTCGATGAGGAAGGGTTGCGAACTCTTTTCAAGGGTGGGGGTGATTATTAATCTGCCACCCTCCCCCTACCCCCTCCCATCAAAGGAGGGGGGGAATTAAAAGTGGGTAGCGC
>JAUQZZ010000045.1:2977-12735 GCA_030586765.1 Candidatus Brocadiales bacterium
GCCTAAGAGTATAACATATGCGGCCCATACTATGCCCAGGCCAAGACCCAGGGCCTTTATGCTGAGCTTGTTCATGCGTTAAATGCCTCCAGTGATGTGTAGCATGCAGTTACACCAAAGGTAGATTTGCGGTTTGTATGGTGTGGTTAAATGCCACCCTCCCCTTTCCCCTCCCATCAAGGGAGGGGGGAATTAAAAGTGGGTAGCGCAGGGCTTAAGCCCTGCGTTATTTACGTACATAGCCTTTTGCAGAGATCTCATTTAGTGCGCAGGCGCCTAAGCTACTATGACAATTACCCCTCCAGATACCACAGCCTTTCTTCCTCATGGTAGCAAATCTTGAATACGCCGTTATCTTCCGTCCTGACCCTGAACCCCCTGAAACGTTTTCCCCATTTTTCTTCAAGGGATGTGTCCAGGATTTCTTTTATCTTGAATTCCTTATCCCCTACGAAAAAACTTATTGGCCTTTCTTCTGCCTTATATCCTGAATAGGATTTTACTCTGATGATGTTGTTTTTCATCTCTGGCCTCCTTTTCGCAGGATACTAAGGGGCTGAATCTCCCCGATATGCTGTAGCCGCAGCCTAGACACTTACCGTCATCAAAATCATGCAGAGTAATATTATACACGAACCTTTCTATCAATAGTCTCTTGCATCTGGGACAGTAGGTGTTCTCCCCTGGATGGCCTGGCACGTTGCCGATGTAGACATAATGCAAGCCCTCCTCAAGACCTATCTCCCTGGCCCTTTCTAGCCTTGAAATGGGCGTAGGCGAGAGGTGGGATAGGTGAAGATAGGGGTGAAAACGTGTGACATGCCAGGGTACGTCCTCTCCCAGGGATTTTTTTATCCAGGAGGCTATTCCCCTGAGCTCCTCTTCTGAGTCATTGAAGGTAGGGATAATGTTGGTTACTACTTCTACGTGCATACCCCACTTATGAAGGGCGCGTTCTGTTACCGATAGGATGCCAAGGAAATCCTTTAGGTGGGCAATCTTGCGGTAGGTGTCTTTGGAGAAGCCCTTCACGTCCACGCGGAAGACATCCAGATAAGGGCCAAGGGTGTCCAGGGCCTCTTCTGTCATATAGCCATTGGTTACATAATTTGTATACAGGCCTTCCTTCTTAGCGAGCCTTGCACCCTCCAGGGTGTACTCAAACCAAAGGGTAGGTTCATTAAAGGTCCAGGATATTCCCAGGCAGTCCCTTGACTTGGCCATGCGTATAGCCTCTTCCGGAGAGACCTCTTCAGTAAGTTCAGGATAGAGGTCTACTTCTGCGTGGGCTATCTCCCAGTTCTGGCATCCCGGACAGAGGAAGTTGCATCCTAGACTACCCATAGAGAGCCACAAACTGCCAGGATAAAAGTGAAAGACAGGCTTCTTTTCTATAGGGTTTATAGACACAGAAGAGACTTTGGCGTAGATGAGGCTATAGAGTTTCCCTGCCCTATTAAGACGGGTGCGACAAAACCCCCTCTCACCCTCCGCTATCAGGCATCTCCTCTGACAGACCTCGCACCTAACCTTACCATTTAATCTTTGATATAAAAGGGCTTCCTTCAAGTCTGTATCCCCTCTTTTATTTCTACCTTTCTCAGGGACTGGGCAAACCTCTTGCCCAGTTCAAAGCATCTTGATAGTTCTTCCTCATCAGGCATATACTTGACCATGAGCCCAGGTTCCATTAGTTCGATTCCAGCCTGCTTAAGGGCTGATTCTATTACCTTTACTGCACCGCCTCCCCATCCGTGGGAGCCAAATACGTAGGCCAGCTTCCCCCTGGGCCTCAAGCCCTTCAGACCCTCTATGAAGGGTGCCATAGCTGGTAGTACAGTGTTATTGACAGTAGAGCAACCCACTACCATACCCCTGGCCTCCAAGACCTCTTTAAATACGTCACTAAGGTCGGAAGCAGAGAGTTGATAAACCTTCACCTCCATACCCTGGCTCTGGACGCCCTGGGCAATGGCCCTGGCCATCCTTGCCGTGCTTTCCCACATAGTTTCGTATATCACCAGTGTTCTTTCCGCCGCCTCTCCCCTGGCCCACTGCAGGTATCTCTCAAAGACCCTGTTAGTATCCCTTCTCCAGATAACGCCGTGACTAGGGGCAATCATCTTGATAGGTATGCCCGATTTCTGTATCTCTTCGATTTTCCTTATGATAAGACTGCAGAAGGGATACAGGGTGTTGGCGAAATACTTAGTCGACTCTTCCCATACGATGCTTTGGTCAACCTCATCTTCGAATCTCTGAGAAGAGGCTATGTGCTGCCCGAAGGCGTCGTTGGAAAGGAGCAGGAAGTCTTCTTTAACGTAGGTGAACATATTGTCGGGCCAGTGCATCATGGGTGCCTCTATAAACCTTAGGGTCTTCCTGCCCAGGGAGATCTCGTCACCTGTCTTAACGGTGATGAAATCCCAGTTAGGAGAGTACATCCTTGAGAGGATATCTTTTCCCTTGGCAGTGCAGAACACCTTGGCCTGGGGCACTATCTTCATAAGCCTGGGAAGGGCGCCTGAGTGGTCGGGTTCAGAATGGTTAGCTATCACATAACTAATCTTTTCAGGGGGTATGAGTTCTTTTATTCTTTCAAGCATTTCCTCCCCAAATGGTTCGTATACCCCGTCTACCAGGGCAATCTTTTCATCCAGGATTAGATAGGAGTTATAGCTGGTCCCGTGGTGGGTGGAGTAGGTGTTATGGTATATCCTCAGGTTCCAATCTACAGCGCCTACCCAGTATACCCCCTCAATAATCTCTAGCTTCATAATTTTGGCCTTTCTTTTTACTCATACCTTAGGGCATCAATAGGATTGAGCCTGGAGGCCTGGTTGGCAGGATAGAGCCCAAAGACCACCCCTACCAGTACGGAGAAGCTGAAGGCAACGAGAATCATCAGGGGTGAGATGAGCACTGGCCATCGGCCTATAAGGGATAGGAGTTGAGAACCTCCCACCCCTAGTGCTAGCCCGATAAGGCCTCCAATGCAACTCAACACTACAGATTCAACAAGGAACTGTACCAGTATATCCCGCCTCTTGGCCCCTACAGCCATGCGGATGCCCACCTCCCTGGTCCTTTCGCTGACGGAGACCAGCATTATATTCATTATCCCTATGCCACCCACTACGAGAGATACAGAGGCGATACTGCCCAGGAGGTAGGTAAGGATCTTCCCTGTAGCCTCTCTGAAGGCAGCTATATCCCTAAGATTCATGATAATGAAGTCATCGGCCTGGTCCTTTGTTATATTGTGACGCTGTCTAAGGAGTTCTTTTATCTGCTCCTCAGCCTCGGGGATGGCCTCATTGCTGGTAGCTGAGGCGTAGATGATGCTTACGTAACCAGGGAGCACCGAGCCCATTATCTTCCATTCCGCAGTGGTGAAGGGGATAAATATCTGGTCGTCCTGGTCCCTTTCACCACCAGCAATGGCCCCCCTGGATTCCATCACCCCAATTACCCTGAAGGGCACCTTTTTTATAATGACTGTCTTACCCAGGGGGTTTTCACCCAGAAATAGACTCTCAGCTACCTTTTGTCCCAGGACGCATACCGTGGTAGCCCTTTCCGTATCCCTATCGGTGAAGAAGGTGCCGCTGGACAGGGTCCAGTTCCTTATTAGCCTATATTCAGGGGTTACCCCGGTTATGACCGTATTCCAGTTTTGATTGCCGTATACGACCTGGTTGGTCTCCCTTTTACCATAAGAGACGAGGGCTACCGAAAGGCACTCCCTCTGGATAGCCCTGGCATCCTCTATGGTCAAGGTAAAGGCGGTGCCTGTGCCAAAGCGTGCCCCTCCAGTGGTGGTGCTTCCTGCGAAGACAAAGAGCATGTTACTGCCTAATCCCTCAATCTGGGCCTTTACCAGGGCCCTTGCCCCCTGGCCCATGCTCACCATGGCAATTACTGAGCCGACACCAATAGTCACCCCCAGCATGGTGAGGGCAGAGCGCAATTTGTGTTGCCTCAGGGTGCGTAGGGCCGTGCGGACTATCTCTAGGGATAGCTTCATACCACACCTCCTTCCCTGAGGCTCAGGGTCGCCTCAGTATCCTCAGTTACCTTTCCATCCCTGAAGACTATCCTCCTCCTGGCGTACTGGGCTATGTCGCTCTCGTGGGTAATCAGGATGATAGTGATACCTCGCTTGTTTAGTTCCTTAAATATCTTCATGACCTCAGCGGCATTCATACTATCCAGGTTACCCGTAGGCTCATCTGCCAGGATAAGGGAGGGTTCATTTATGATAGCCCTGGCAATAGCTACACGCTGTTGCTCTCCTCCAGAAAGTCTGCTGGGGGTGTAGTATTCCCTGCCCTTTAGACCCATGGACCAGAGGACTGACATGGCCTTCTCTCTCCTGGTCTTATATAAAACACCGCTGTAGAGGAGGGGCAACTCTACATTTTCCAGGGCAGTGGAGCGCGGCAGGAGGTTGAAACTTTGGAAGACAAATCCTACCTTCTTGTTCCGTATCTCTGCCAATTCGTTACTATTAAGAGAGGAGACCTTCTGACCATCGAGGATGTATTCGCCGCTGGTGGGCCCATCCAAACAACCCAGTATATTCATAAAGGTAGATTTTCCTGCCCCTGAAGGCCCCATGACTGCAAGAAATTCCCCGACCGCTACCTTTAAAGAGACCCCCCTGAGGGCATGGACCTCCACCTCTCCCATACGGTAGACCTTGGAGATATCCTTTACTACTATAAGTTCCTTCTTAGGCATTTAGTAGAGCCTCCTGGGCATGGTGGGTTCCTTTGCCTTGGTTGTCATCCCCACAACCACCTTATCCCCTTCCTTTATATCTCCCTGGATAAGCTCCGTGAAGTTCTCATCGGAGATGCCCAACTCCACCGGCACAGCCTTCAGCTTTCCCCCACCTGCCAGGGTGTATAACACCTGTTTTTCAGGGCCCCTTTTCTCCCCTGGAGGCTGGCTTATGGAGGCGTTTTTCTTCTCTTTTTCTGGTGAGGGTGGCCTGAAACGTAAGGCTGCATTGGGTATCTTTATGCTGTCTTTACTCTCGGCTACTGTAATGGTAGCGTTAGCGGTCATACCGGGCTTTAGTTTCAACTCGCTGTTATCTACCCCGATGACCACGTCATAGGTTACCACATTCTGGGTCACCTTGGGAGAGCTTCGTACCCCCACCACTTCAGCATTAAAAACCTCCCTGGGGTAGGCATTGACGTAGAAGGTGGCAGGCTGTCCTAGTCTTACCCTACCTACATCTGCCTCATTAACGTCCAGATGGGCCTCCATCTCTGTGAGGTCGCGTGCTATAAGAAAAAGGGTGGGCGTTTGGAAGGTAGCGGCTACAGTTTGTCCTACGTCCACATTCCTGGAGAGCACGAGGCCATCTACAGGGGAATATATAGAGGTGTAGCTGAGGTCGAGTTCTGCCGTTTCTAGAGAGGCCTTTGCCTGCTCTAGTTCCGCCTGGGATAGTTCATGTCTTGCCTTGGCCGCCTCTTGCTCTGCCAGGGCCAGTTGGTAGTTGGTCAGTGCAACGTCCCTCTCCTCTTGGGTGACTGCGCCGTCCTTTAGGAGGGTCTCGTAGCGCTGGTAGGTCCTCTTGGTATCTTTCACCTTTACCTCGGCCTTGGTCACGTCTGCGGCGGCATTAGAGACCTTTGCCTCGGCAATTTCCAGGTTTGCCTTGGCCGCATTTACCTTGCTAATAAAAGGGGCGGGGTCTATCTTGGCTATTAACTGTCCTTCTTTTACTACAGATTCCGCCCCTGCATAGACCTCCTTGATGGTGCCAGAGACCTGGCTACCCACTTGCACCGTTAATAAGGGGTGGAGGGTGCCACTGGCGGTAACTACCGCTGTTATATTCCCCCGCTCCACCGGAGCGATGCGATATTCTACAGGGGGTTTTCTCAGCTTGAGGAAGCTCAATGTGCCCGCAGTAGCTGCAATGGGAATGGCTATAGCCAGAACGATGATAATCCATTTAGACTTCATAACTTGCGCAAGCCTCCCTCTAAGGAGATAGAAAGAGGTCTTTTACCTACCACTCTATTTTACAATCTGCAAGGTTATTTTAAAAGAATATTAGGGTGCAAAGAATAGACTTGACTTTAAGGCGATTAATTTAGAGATTATTAGGGAAAGGCCTCTGAAAAGTGCCGGAGTTCCATGCCAGAGGTTCGCGCTTTGGCATGACCTCACCTATCCAGGCAGAGGGACTTTTGTAGAGGTCTCGGGAACTAGATTTTAGAAAGGACTCTTATAAAAAACTTATTCTAAGAAAGGAGAAGAGACAGATGTCTGTAATAAGCCTATTCCATCTGGAGATAAAACCCGAAGAGGAGAAGAATTTTCTGGCGGACTTCGTGGCAACGCTGTCCATAGCACAGAAACAGAAGGGATTCATTAATGCCCAGGCTTACGTCCCCGTAGGGCAGCAGCATAAGTATCTCCTAATAACGGAGTGGAAGAGTGAGGCCGATATAGAGAACTGGCGTAAGAATGCCGATCACCAAAAGATAATGGCTAAGGCCCCTCGATACGTGGCCAATCATTCTATCAAGAGATACACACCTAAGTAGACCTTCCTTGTGCCTGCCCTCCTTCCAAAAGGAGGGCAGGTTACGTGCGCTTACGGCGAACAATAAGAATGTATGAGTGACATCTCTGAGATAGCTAAAGAACCAGGGAATACATACCGCAGGATTCTGGGTTACGCCCTCCCCTACTGGTACAAGGTCCTTCTGGTGTTAGTTCTATCCCTCCTCAGCTCCTTCATATCAGTCCTGCCTATCCAGATATTGGGAATTGCCGTGGACGAGCTCAGGGTGGCAGAGCGGGTAATCCCTGGAGCTACGGAAGGAGACCGCCCCCATCCCGCCTTGGCCAAAAGTGAGATACCTCTGGCTGTACCCCTTAAGGCACTGAGCCAGTATCTAGGGGAGGGATGGCTAAGGGGCATAGACCCCACACTCCTGACCTTTTTTGTCTTAGCAGCTACCTTCTTCTTCCTCCAGACCTTCACCACGGTCGTGGTCATTGCCCATGGGTACTTCATGTCCGAGGTAGGCCAGCGGGTTATATACGACATGCGCAACGAACTCTACCACCACATCCAAAACCTGTCCCTGAGCTACTTTGAGGATAAAAGCACAGGTGACATTATGAGCCGGGTGGTGAATGACATAAACTCCCTGGAGCAGATAGTGGTTGTTCCCCTAACTACTTTCATAACAGACATGTTTCGGTTGGGCTGGATACTCTTCTTCTGTTTCCAGTGGGACTGGCAGCTTACCCTGCTGGGCCTGGGGGTAGGACCCCTGCTGGTGGGCCTTACCTATACCTTTGGAAAGATGATTCGCCAGACCTACCGAGAGCTTAGGGACAAAGTGGGAGAGCTTAACTCCCTCATCCAGGATAACCTCTCTGGTATAAGAGTTATCATGGGCTTTGCCAGGCAGGACCTGGAACTAGAAAGGTTCAGACAAAAGAATCGAGAAAATTATCAACTCCATGTGCGCATATACCGCATGTTCACCACCTATAAGCCCATCGTAGACCTCTTTACAGAGGCGGGGGCCGTGGTCGTTCTCTGTCTTGGGGGTTACAAGGTGCTCCAGGGGGAGCTCAGCGCAGGCATTTTTATTATATTTTTCCCCTATTTACGTCTGGTGTATGAGCCTATTTCAGGGCTTACCAGGTTTTACAATCAGATACAGAGGGCCCTAGCCTCTACAGAGAGGGTATTTGAGGTGTTGGATACCGAGCCTACTCTTAAGGATGCCCCCGATGCCCTGGAGCTTACTACTGTTAAGGGCCATGTGGAATTTAAGGGTGTGTACTTCAGTTATCCCAATGGCGTGGAGGTGCTCAGGGATATTAATCTAGTGGTCTATCCAGGGCAGATGGTGGCCCTGGTAGGGCCCAGTGGTGCTGGCAAGACCACCCTGACCAATCTGATTCCCAGATTCTACGACCCTACCAGGGGTACAGTCTCCGTGGATGGGTACGACCTGAGAAAGGTAGGGTCGCAGTCCCTCCGCCGCCAGATGGCCATGGTCCTGCAGGAAGCCTTTCTCTTTAATGATACAGTAAGGAATAATATTACCTATGGACGGCCAGGGGCCAGGGAGGAAGATATTATCCAGACAGCGGAGATGGCAGGGGCACACCAGTTCATCACCTCCCTACCTAAGGGCTACGATACTGAAATAGGTGAGAGGGGTGTGAAACTCTCAGGTGGACAGAGGCAGCGCCTGGCCATTGCCAGGGCCATCCTGGCAGACCCACGCATCTTTATCCTGGATGAGGCTACCAGTTCAGTAGATGCCGAGACAGAGATGCTCATCCAGAAGGCCATTTATAAACTGGTAGAGAATCGTACCACCTTTGTCATTGCCCACCGCCTCTCTACCGTGCTCAACGCCGACCTTATTGTGGTATTGGAAGATGGGAGGATTATTGAGACCGGCACCCATGATCAACTCCTCTCCCAGGGTAACCTCTACGCCAAGCTCTTCCAGTTGCAGTTTTTTGAAAAGAGAGACACTCCTGAAGAAGGACCCGCCCCATCCCTACATCCTGTTGAGGAAACACCTCTGCCTTACGACCCTTACCAAGGAGAGACGGGCGCCAAGTCTTGGTAATCTGAGCTTTGGACAAGAGTTCGGACATAATGTAAGTGTACTTTGGTGTCCAAAGCTCAGTCGGTAACAACTTGACTTTAGTTACAAGAGGCGTATACTTCTGTATCATGAGAGGAAGTATACTAAGACTTCTTGGAAGACTTCCCAAGTCCCTCTGCATAATTATCTTTCTGCCTTACATCATCCTGGCAATAGGAGCAGAGGGCCTTCATCTACTAACTTACGAGCATCCGTATCCCCAGGCCTTAAACGCATCCTCTAGTGAGGGCATACCCGAAGGGCCCCAGCTTAGGTCACCATACTATCATTCCCACGATGAAGATAACTGCGTTATGTGCCAGTGGATAAAGCACTTACCACAACTAATCCAGTCGGATAACCCAACCTCTAGTATACTTCCCACTTCTTTTAGCAAATTCTCTTGTCTTACTGCTGTTAAGTCCTTTCCTGCATACGAGAAGAACCCCAGGGCCCCACCTGTTTAGCCTCCTAGAAGAAAACCAGGGATTTAGCACTCAGGGGATTACTACCTCTAAAGTGCCTTAATATCTTTCCTTTTAGCGAGTTATCATCGCCCATCTTTTGTAACAGGAGGAGAAGCCATGTTAAGCAGGATTTACCTCTACCTTATAATAAGCTCATGCATATGGTTCTCATTTCATGGAAGCCCCTTAGCCCTAGCCCAAAAGGCTGAGGACTCAGAGGTTCGCCAGTTTAAGGCCATGCTGGAGGAGATGAAGAGGGATTATGACACCAAGCTTAAAGACATGGAGGAAAAGATAGCCGACCTGGAGTGGGAAAGGGCAAAGGGAGAATGGATACGACCAGGGAGCCCTCCCTCAACAGAGTCGGTAACACAAGTAAGGCCAGTGGCCCAAAAAGAGGCCATGACCGAGGCAGAAAAGAAGGAATTAGAAGAGGAACTCAAGGAGCTCATGGGAGAGGCCCCTAAAAAAGAGACCCCTGCTCCTCCTGCCGTCCAGCCCTCTTCAGTAGCCCCTCCCTACCTCGGTGGGAGACTTCAGCAGATATTACAACCCAGGGGAGGCATCTTCCAGACCTATAACCCTGATATAAGTGTAATAGGGGATTTTTTAGGTACCTTTATCCACCCTGGTG
>JAUQZZ010000236.1 GCA_030586765.1 Candidatus Brocadiales bacterium
AGTGGAGGGCTAGATTCACCCCCACCCTTCCCTCCCCCATCTAGGGGGAGGGAATATCGGACCGAAGTCCATAAATAAGGGTTTTTCAGAGACCTTAAAGAAAAGGCAGAAAGGCTCACATCTTGTGTTAGAGAATCCCAGGACTGGTTTTCGTACAGTTGTACCCATGCATTCGGGGGATTTACCAAAAGGACTGTTCCTAAAAATATTAAAGGATGCAGGATTTAACCTAAAGGACTACTTAGAGGAATAAGCTCCCTTATCTCCACCACCCTTACCCCCACCCTGTACGCAAACCTGGTATAAAGCCTCTGACAGCTATCCTGGCAGAACCTCTGGTTTACCAGGGCCTCCTGAGCTTATTATCCCTAGAGTAAAGACTTCTGGGAAAGGATGTGTTTTAATTACAAAGAGACTTAGTTATGCCATAGAAACAAAAAGGGCCTGCACTTAAGTCATAAGTGCAAGCCTTACTTATGGGGTGGGCGAGGGGACTCGAACCCCCGACCCTCAGAGCCACAGTCTGATGCTCTAACCAACCAAGCCTCTTGTTCTCCTTTCTAAAGAGGATATGCAATGCAAAAATCTGGGTATCCTATCTTGGTGGCCTGGGAGGCAAAAAGGCCGTCAAGCCGTCTCTTTGGCCCTTCCCCTTTACTCTCTACTTCAAACCGCTATCATTAGCTCAATGGCGTCATAATCCACACTGGGAGAGACCTCTTTTCTACCTGCCTTTTCCTTCCTGGTACTCACAAGGCCAAGGCTTTTCAGTAGCTCTATGTCCTGGGTTATGTTTTTGATGTCCCTATCAGCAAGCCTGGAAAGTGTGTGTAGAGTCTTTGGCTGGTGTTTCTTTATCAGGCGCAGGAGTTCAAGCCTCTTTGGGGTTAGGGCCTTCCTGAAAGCCTCTGCATTCTCAAAATAGATACCTGCTTCCTTCTTGACCCTCTCCCCTCTCTCTATGGCCTTTGCAGTTTTGACGAAATCCTGGAGTCCCTCCCAAAGGCTCTTTATCCCTATCTTCACCCTTTTGACCCTCATGATTTTTTCTCCCTGTATCTTTGAACGTCTGAATAGAAGTCTTTTATCAACTTTTCCAGGCCCTCGAACCTGTAAGGCTCTATCCTATCCCCATAGTGCCTGTGGTCTCCCTTGCCCTCTGCATTGTCGTAACCGATTACACGCCTACCCTGGACAATGTACACAAGAGAGTATTTATACCCGTGTGATCTGTCAGGGGCTGGTTTGACCCTCCATATCTTAATCTCCCTGATATTACCCTCTCTGTCGTGAACC
>JAUQZZ010000237.1 GCA_030586765.1 Candidatus Brocadiales bacterium
TTTTTTAGAGCCCCTTAACTGCATTAACGGACTCAACCGGCTACCTGCCCAAAAGGTTCGCCATGCCTCAGGAGGGACGCGCCTCTGTAAAGGGGCGACCCGCCCCTGTACCAATCAGGTACAGGGCTTTATCCTATATATCTTTGCCCTGCACCCTTGTGGTGTAGGGCGGGTCGCCCCTACGCATAGTCGCCTAACCCCACAAAGAGCTGGAGAGTCCTTGCTATGGTAGAGGAAAAGGCGAAGGACTGGACCGGAAAGCCAGATAGTTGCCTATATGGACCTCACCAGTGGACGGTAGAGAAAAGGCCGAAGGAGTGGATCAAAAAGGGCCTCACCCTGAAACTGGTCGCAATACTTGTCCCACTAACCGTCCTCTTTGTAGCCATTCTGGTGCTGGGGTTTTACACCGTATTTATGCTGAAAGGGGATGCCAAGAACATAAATTATGCAGGCAATCTACGCTACCGCAGTTATAAATTGGCCCTGCAGGTCAATGAATACCCCGTCCTGCAAGGGGGTGTAAGGGACCGTGCACACAGGACCATCCTTAGCAATATGGGAGACTTTGAGACGATCCTGTACGGTCTCAGAGACAGCCACAAGGACCTGGGCCTTAAGGGTTTCAAGCCACCCCCAGGGGTTAAGGAAGGCGTCTTTAGTTATACCGACCCCTGGTGGCAATTTGATAGACGCATTAAAGATTATAACGAGAGGGTAAGACCCCTAATCCTCCATATCCTGAATTTCACAAACCGGGAAGAGGCGATGGAGGCCCTCAAGTTATATAATAAAAATGTCAATGACTTCGTAACCGATGTAGACCGCTCGGTACATCTGCTGCAATTGTTGTCAGAAGAAAAGCTCTCGGGGTTCAAGACCACAGAGTTTATTCTCCTGGGCCTATTTCTGGGGATAATAGGGGCGTCTTTCTCCCTGTCCGTATTCTTCATACGCAGGCCCTTATTGGGTATCCTTAAAGGGGCTGAGGCCTTTAGCCGTGGAGACTTAAACTACAGGGTGCCCGTGAGGGGCCGGGATGAGATGGGCGCCCTGGCTAGTGGCTTTAACACCATGGCAGAGACTATTGAAAATAATATAGAAAGGTTGAAGGACTCTCTCCTTGACACTGTAAGGTGCCTCTCCGAGGCCATTGATGCCAAGTCTCCCTGGACTAGAGGCCACAGCGATAGAGTTGCCGGGCTATCCTGTGATATAGCCAGAGAGCTTGGTCTTGGGGAGGAAGATATAGAACGAATAAGGATGGCGTCCCTCC
>JAUQZZ010000238.1 GCA_030586765.1 Candidatus Brocadiales bacterium
GAGCAGGGCCAGGTGATAGGATGTTCCGAATAGAGTCGGGCAGGGAGATAACCCTTTACGGCCGCGCCCACCGCCTGGGCCTGAGCGGGCTTACGCTGGTGGTGGATGAGATAGAGATTGGTAAGAAGTAAGTAGCCGCAGGCTTCAGCCTGCGTGGTAATAAGTATTTCGGTGCGTTTCACGCACCCTACTGACTGACCACCATCATGAGCGAAGAACTAGAGGTACTGAAGACGGTGGTAAGCAGATTGCAATCTGCCGGTATCCACTACATGGTTACAGGCTCTATCGCACTCAACTTCTATTCAGTCCCCCGGATGACCAGGGATATAGACCTCGTCATAGAACTCTCCCTTCCAGAAGTAGACAGGTTCTGCAATCTCTTTTCAAAGGATTTTTATCTAAGCAAGGAGGCAGTGGAAGGGGCCCTAAAGAGACCAGGGGTCTTTAACCTTATCCATAATGAGTCTATCGTTAAAGTAGACTTTATAGTGCGAAAGGAGGGCGAATATCACAGGGAAGAGTTTAGACGAAGGAGGCCCGTGAACCTGGAAGGGACAACCATCTTCCTGGTCTCCCCTGAAGACCTGATACTCTCAAAACTCCTGTGGGCAAGAGATACTGACTCCGAGGTACAATTAAAGGACGTGCGTAACCTCCTTCATAGCCTAAAAGACTTAGACGGACCCTACCTGCAAAGACAATCCCTCTCCCTGGGGTTAGGGGAGGTTTACGAAAGGGCACAGGAGGGACAATGAAAGACACCGCCCCGGAGGTGGCAGAATTGTTTCATAACCGTCTGATGGCCCTTTCGGGTGAGGAACGCCTGAAGATGGGTTGCAGTATGTACGAGACGGCCCGCCGGCTCGTCATCGCCTCCCTGAAGGCACAGGACCCCTACATAAGCCCGACGGAACTACGCAAGGCCCTATTCCTACGCTTTTATGGAAAAGACTTTGAACCTGAAACCATCACAAAAATCCTTACGGCCCTCGGCCAGGGGAGACGTCCATGACAGAAGCCCCCAAAGACTACCTGGAAAAAGGGAATGCACTCCTTGACACAGGTGACTACCAGAAATGTAGGGTGGGCTATGCCCACCAATTAAAGCCTGGTATGGTGGGCTGTGCCCACCCTACACCCTGAGGATTGGGGACATCCGCCTCAGGCGGACAACCCTATAGCCCAGGTGCTCCGTCACCTGGGCTCCGTCACCTGGGATGAAAGGAGGGTTTGAATGTATGGGTAGGGCGATGGTATATCTTGTTTTAATGT
>JAUQZZ010000046.1 GCA_030586765.1 Candidatus Brocadiales bacterium
CTTTATGGGTGCGTATAACGCAGGCTGAAGCCTGCGGCTACCCTTAAATGGATGATTAGACTACTTTTCCAGCAAGTCTCACAAGAGAAGTTATGCCAAAGGAGTCATTGCGAGCAAAGCGAAGCCACGCCAGAGGCCGAAAGCCCGCCAGTTAGTTTGGAGGGCGGATTCGCCTCCTGCGAACAATCCCGTGTTTCCCCACCTGTAAAACCTCGATTGCTTTGGGGCTTCGCCCCTCGCAATGACCAAAAAACACTGAGGCTAGTCCTCTGGCTTTTCTTCGCCACGGGTTGTTTCTTCCTCAGAGGAAGCTAAGGGTTCTTCTTCTGGGGACTTTTCTTCCTGTGCGGCACCCTTAGATACAACCTTCTCAGCAACCTTTTCCTCAGAGGGTTTTTCCTCTGTTACGGCCCTCTTGGAGACCTTCACCTTGGCGGGCTTAAGAACCCTGTCATACAAGAAGAATCCAGGCTCTATCTCTTCCAGGATAGTATGATGGGGCAGTTCGTTATGCTCTTCTTCCAGAAAGGCCTCATGAAACTCTGGATTAAAAGCCTGGCCTTCCTGGATATGGATGGTCTTTACGCCGAAGCCTTCCAGGGTGCTGAGGAATTGGTTCTGGATTATCTCTACACCGTGGAGAAACTTTTCAAGGTTCTTGGAGTTGGTCTTTCCTACAGACTTTATCGCCCTGGAAAAATTATCCAGTACGGGCACAAGGGCCTGCACTATATCCTGGACTGCAAAACGGCCCAGGGACTCAAACTCCTTCTTCACCCTCTTCTGATAGTTCTGGAAATCGGCCTTGGTCCTGAGGAGTATGTCCAGGTAGTCGTCCCTTTCCTCTGCCTTCCTCAAGAGGTCTTTTAACTCTTTCTCCGTTAGTTCGACCTTCTTTTCTTCTACCTCTCGAGGCGCCTTCTCAGCCCCACCTTCTTCCGCCTGGGCAGCTTCCTCTACCTCGGCCTCTTTACGGCCTTCTTCGGGCCTTGTCTCTTTTTCCTCTTCAGTCATCTTACTTAAAATACTCCTTCATCTTCTGGAAGAAGCTCTTAGTCTTGGGGCTGGGATGCAGTCGCTCTATCTCGGCGAACTCCCTGAGAAGTTCTTCCTGTCTGGCAGTAAGCCTTGCGGGTACCTCTATTACTGCCTGAACCAGGAGGTCCCCCTTTCCCCAACCATGCATGGCGGGTAGGCCTTCTCCCCTTACGGTTAAAATATCGCCATGCTGTGTCCCCTTAGGGACCTTGACCTTAGTAACGCTGCCCTTTAAGGTAGGAACATCCACCTCGCAACCCAGGGCTGCCTGGGTAAAACTTATGGGTAATTCGCAGAGGATGTTATTGCCCTGCCTCTGAAAGATGGGGTGAGGTTTTACGTGGATATCACAATAGAGGTCTCCCCTGGGTGCGCCGTTCTCCCCTGGCTCTCCCTGACCAGCTATGCGCAGTCGGGTGCCGTCCTCTACCCCCGGGGGCACCTGCACGGTAATATTTGTCCTCTTTGCTACTCGCCCACCGCCGTTGCACCTATTGCAAGGGCTCTCTATCACCTTGCCATGGCCCCCGCACCTGGGGCAGGTGGCACGAAGGACGAAGAAGCCCTGGGTCTGCTGTATCTCACCCCTGCCTCGGCAGTAGGAGCAGGTAGTGGGCGAGGTGCCTGGTCTGAGGCCGGAACCTCTGCAGACATCGCAGTACTCCCTCCGGGTCAGGCCAATAGTCTTTTCCGTTCCGGCAGCTACCTCTCGGAGGTCTAAATCTATATCCACCCTGAGGTTGGGACCCCGGCGCTCGGTGCGGGTCTGCCTGCGGGTGCGCGTGCCAAAAAAGTCCTCAAAGAGGCCGCCGCCGAAGATGTCGCTGAAATGCTCAAAGATGTCCTCAAAGTTGGTAAATCCGTGGACCTCAAAGCCCTTTAGGCCCTCCCGACCATAAAGGTCGTACTGCTTCTTCTTCTCGGGGTCGCCCAGGATTTCATAGGCCTCGGCCGCCTTCTTAAACCTCTGCTCTGACTGCTTATCCCCTGGGTTTCTATCGGGGTGGTACTTCAGGGCCTGTTTCCTGTAGGCCTTCTTTATGTCCTCTTGAGAGGCATTCCTTTCTATCTCAAGGATACGATAATAGTCCTCGTCCTCCCAGGCCATAAATTTCTTCTTTAGGAAAGGTTATAAAAGGTCGGTTAAAACGCCCTAGTTTTTATTCTAATTCATTATATTTTTGGATGGTCTAAAAAGCAAGAGGTGTTTACTAGACGTAGAGATGGGCGTGATAAATCACGCAGGGCAAACTCTGCAAGCCTGTTTGAAGTAGAAAAAAAAGAAAAGGCTACGTTAAAGATTCCCTCTCAAAGTAGCCTTTCCCTAAACTTGCACGCTACATACATTTTGTAACTACTTCACAGCCCCTTCCACAGCCTGGGTCCCTTCCTCCTCCTCTTCCTTCAGCTCGGTGACCATGGTCTCTGTGGTAAGCATGAGCCCAGCAATGCTTGCGGCATTCTGGAGAGCAATCCTGGAGACCTTCGTAGGGTCTATGATACCTTCCTTAATCATATCCACATATTTAAGCGTATTGGCGTCAAAGCCCATATTGGTGGACAGGCCCTTTACCTCCTCCGCCACTACTGCGCCATTCTCTCCAGTGTTGGTAGCTATCTGTCTGAGGGGTGCCTCCAGGGCCTTCATAACGATATCCAGGCCCATCTTCTCCTCACCCCTGAACTTCTTTCTGGCCTCCTCCAGGGCAGGGATGGACCTTACATAGGTAACACCGCCTCCTGGGATGATGCCTTCCTCTACAGCAGCCCTGGTGGCATGGAGGGCGTCCTCCACCCTGGCCTTCTTCTCGTTCATCTCTGCCTCGGTAGCCGCGCCTACCTTTATTACAGCCACCCCGCCAGCCAGCTTTGCCAGTCGCTCCTGGAGCTTCTCCTTGTCGTAGTCCGAGGTGGATGTCTCTATCTGATTCTTTATCTGGGCAATCCTTGCCTGGATGTCTGTCTTCTTGCCCTCACCCCCAATGATAGTGGTCTTATCCTTGTCCGCGGTGACTCTTTGTGCCCGACCCAGGTCTTTTATTGCTATGCTTTCCAGCTTCACACCCAGGTCCTCAGTAAAGGCCTGCCCGCGGGTAAGGATAGCAATATCCTCCAGCATGGCCTTCCTGCGGTCGCCAAAGCCCGGGGCTTTCACAGCGCAACAGGAAAGCACCCCCCGTAGCCTGTTCACCACCAGGGTAGCTAGGGCCTCTCCCTCCACATCCTCGGCAATGACTAACAGGGATTTACCGCTGGTAGAGACCTTTTCCAGGAGAGGAATAAGGTCTTTCATGGCGGCTATTTTCTTCTCGTGTATTAGTATGAATGGGTCCTCGAATTCTACCAACATCTTTTGGGGATTAGTGACAAAATAAGGGGATACGTAGCCCTTATCAAACTGCATCCCCTCCACCACATCCAAGATGGTCTCTACCCCTTTGGCCTCCTCCACGGTGATAACACCGTCCTTACCCACCTTTTCCATGGCATCGGCCAGGAGGTTTCCTATAAAGGAGTCGTTGTTGGCGGATATGGTCCCCACCTGGGCAATCTCTGAGCGGCCCTTTACGGGTTTGGAGAGCTTTTTAAGCTCCTCTACCACTATTTCTACTGCCTTGTCGATGCCCCTCTTTACTGAGGTGGGGTTAGCCCCTGCGGTAATAATTTTTAGACCTTCCCTGAAGATGGCCTCGGCCAGGATAGTGGCAGTGGTGGTTCCATCCCCTGCGGCGTCGCTGGTGCGTGCGGCTACCTCATTTACTAGTTTCGCCCCCATGTTCTCAAAGGGGTCCTTTAGTTCTACCTCCTTGGCCACAGTTACACCATCCTTGGTTACAGAAGGGGAACCAAAGCCCTTTTCCAATATAACATTTCGTCCTGTAGGCCCCATGGTTACCCTGACGACGTCGGCTAGCTGCTTTACCCCAAGAAGTAACTTTTTCCTGGCCTCTGTATCATAAAGTAGTTGTTTTGCTGCCACTACTCTCCTCCTTTTCTACCCTGCATGAATTGGTACCGGGTCTACTGTCCAGCTGTTGGGGCATCCCTTGGAGGCTCCATGGCGGACAGGCCCTCCTTAGCCCCTCTGGGGCGACGGAAGGGCAGGACCTACTCTTCTATCTTGGCTAAGATGTCCGCCTCTCTTACGATAAGGTATTCCTTACCGTCGATGTCCACCTCTGTACCTGCGTATTTTCCGAAGAGCACGCAGTCGCCCTTTTTCAGCCCTAAAGGGACCCTATTACCGCTTTCCAGAAGCCTCCCCTCTCCCACAGCAACTACCTTTCCCTTTGAAGGTTTCTCCTTGGCTGTATCGGGTAGGACTATCCCCCCGGGCGTCTTTTCTTCCGCCTCCATCCTCTCTATCACCACACGGTCATCTAAGGGCCTTATAGCCATATTTGCGTCCCTCCTTTACTAAAGGGAGATTACATCCCTGGGTATCTACCAGGAGGTTTTTCCTCCTCTTTCTTTGGTATCTCGCTCACCACGCAATCCACCATAAGCAGTGTGCCTGCTATGCTAACAGCATTCTGAAGGGCACAGCGGGTAACCTTGGTGGGGTCTATTATACCACTCTCTACCATATTGCAGAACTCCTGGCGTTCAGCATCTAAGCCGTAGGCCTGGTCTTTAGACTCTAATATCTTTCTTACCACTACAGAGCCCTCTTGACCGGCATTTTCTGCTATCTGGGAGGCAGGAACAGAGAGGGCCTTTCTTATAATATCAGCCCCCACAGCCTCATCGCCCTTGAGACCCAACCCATTCTCTAAGACCTTTGCCGCCCTGAGGAGGGCCACTCCTCCCCCAGGAAGTATGCCTTCCTCGATGGCTGCCCTAGTGGCGTGGAGGGCGTCCTCTATCAGGGCCTTCTTTTGCTTCATCTCCGTCTCGGTAGCCGCACCTACATTTATCTGGGCTACTCCCCCAGCCAGCTTTGCCAGGCGTTCCTGAAGCTTTTCCCTGTCGTAGTCAGAGGTGGTGGTCTCTATCTCTGCACGAATCTGCTTTATCCTGCCAGTAATAGCATCGTGGGTGCCAGCACCCTGGACGATGGTGGTATGCTCTGAATCCACGATTACCTTCTTGGCACGGCCCAGGTCCCCAAGGTTTACGTTCTCTAGCTGTATGCCCAGGTCTTTAAAAAGGGCCTTGCCCCCTGCAAGGAGGGCTATATCCTCCAGCATGGCCTTCCTGCGGTCACCATAACCAGGGGCCTTCACAGCGCAGCAAGAAATGGTGCCCCGGAGCTTGTTCACCACCAGGGTGGCCAGGGCTTCTCCATCTACATCTTCAGATATGATTAGGATAGGTTTGCCTCCCTTGGCTATATTCTCCAGGAGGGGCACTAAGCTCTTAATCCCTGAGAGCTTGTCCTCGTAGATAAGGATATAAGAGTCAGGAAGTTCCACGCGCATATTCTCAGGGTCTGTTACAAAGTGAGGAGAGAGATAACCGCGGTCGAACTGCATGCCTTCTACCACCTCTACCTCGGTCACGGGGCGCTTGCCCTCCTCTACAGTAATTACACCGTCCTTGCCCACCTTGTCCATGGCATCAGCAATCATCTTCCCAATCTCAGGGTCGTTGTTGGCGGCGATGGAGCCGATGTTGGCTATCTCTTGCTGGTCCTTTATCTTCTTGCTCATCTCCTTAAGCTTTTCCACTATCTTATCTACTGCCTTCCTCATACCACGGTTCAGGGCAAGGGGGTCTGCCCCAGCAGTAACGTTCTTTAGACCTTCCTTGAAGATGGCCTCGGCCAGGACAGTGGCAGTGGTGGTACCGTCCCCTGCTACATCGCTAGTCTTGGAGGCTACCTCCCTCACCAGGCGTGCGCCCATATTTTCGTAGGGATCTTTTAGCTCTATCTCTTCTGCCACGGTAACCCCATCCTTGGTCACCGTGGGACTACCATAGCCCTTATCTAAGACTGCGTTCCTTCCCCTGGGTCCCAGGGTGGTTTTCACTGCCTTAGCAAGCTTCATCACACCCTTCAGGAGGGCCCCTCGAGCCTCCTCTCTAAAGGCTAGCTGTTTTGCTGCCATTCCGCTCCTCCTACTCTATCTTGCTGATTAGTAAAGATACTGCATTAAAAAGCAAACCCGATGCCAAACAGCCTTCTCTAACTCGTGTTTATAAGGTCTTGCCTATATGCACCTTAAGAATCCTTATAAGGGGCCTACCCAGCCAGCTCGCTCCTTTTTCCCTGTCAATCTGGCAGGGGTTGAAAGAAGACTGGAAAAAGGTTATTATATCCAATTTAGCCATGAAGAACCATAATGATTATATATCTATAAGGGGTGCCAGGGTACACAACCTGAAGAATATAGATGTAGATATACCCAGGGACAGCCTGGTGGTCATCACTGGGGTGAGCGGTTCAGGAAAGTCCTCCCTGGCCTTTGATACCATCTTTGCCGAAGGACAGAGGCGTTACATAGAAAGCCTCTCTTCCTACGCCCGCCAATTCCTGGAGCAGATACAGAAACCCGATGTGGACCACATCGAAGGGGTTCCTCCCACCATCGCTATAGAGCAGAGAACCGTTGCGGCTAACCCACGCTCTACAGTAGCCACCGTTACAGAAATATATGACTATCTCCGCCTCCTCTTCGCCAAGGTAGGAACACCCTACTGCCATCAGTGCAGTCAGGAAGTGACACGCCAGAGCGCTGAAGATATTATTGACAAGGTAATGCAGACCCCTCTGGGGACCAGGATTATGCTCCTGGCCCCGGTCATAAAGGGCAAGAAGGGTGAGCATAAGGAGGTCTTCGAGGCCATAAAAAAAGAAGGCTTTGTACGGGCCAGGGTGAACGGCCTGCTCTTGGACATAACCCAGCCTATAAGACTCAGCCGATATAAGACCCACAGTATAGAGGTGTTAGTGGATAGACTGGTACTGAAGGCGGACATCCAGTCCAGGCTCTATGACTCCATCCAGACATGTCTGGAGGTTGGGGAAGGGATAATGGTCCTTTCCCAGGAGAAGAGGGGAAACTGGCAGGACACCCTTTTTAGCCAGCGCTACGCCTGCAGACAGTGCGGTATAGGCCTGGAGGAGCTAGCCCCCAGGCTCTTTTCCTTCAATAGCCCTTATGGAGCCTGCCCCCAGTGTGAAGGGCTTGGCTCCATGATGGAATTAGACCCTGACCTTATAATCCCCCATAAGGACCTAACCCTCAGACAAGGGGCCCTGGAGGCCTTGAGAAACTGGGGCAAGAGGACGGATGACTATTACGGGGGACTGCTAAAGGACCTTTCCAAGAACTTCCCCTCCTTACTGGACACCCCCTTCAAGAAGCTGCCTAAGGGGATAAGGGAGACTATCCTTTACGGCACCAAGGGCGATAAGGGTTATTTTGAGGGTGTACTGCCCATTCTTAAAGACCTATATGAGAGGACGGAGAGGGAGGCCGTTAAGAGGAGGCTAGAATCTTATATGTCTGAGCACTCCTGTCTCCACTGTGGCGGAGCAAGGCTCAGACCTGAGGCCCTGGCTGTAAAAATTGGGAAAAAGAACATTAGTGAGCTAACAGCCATGGACGCCGAAAAGGCCCTGGCCTTCTTCCGCAGCTTATCCTTCAGTGGTGAAAAGGCACTCATCTCCAGAGAGGTCTTAAAAGAGATTATAGGCCGCCTCGGGCTTATGATAGACCTGGGCCTGGGTTACCTGACCCTAGACCGCACTAGCACCACCCTATCAGGGGGAGAGGCCCAGAGGTTAAGGCTTGCCACCCAGGTGGGCTCAGGACTGGTGGGGGTGTGCTATGTCCTGGACGAGCCTACCATAGGCCTCCACGCCAGAGACGGTAAAAGGCTTATCACCTCGTTAAAGTCCCTCAGGGATACAGGAAATACCGTGATAGTGGTGGAGCATGATGAGGAAACCATTAGAAACGCCGACTATATTGTAGACCTGGGCCCAGGTGCAGGAGACCGAGGAGGAAGGGTAGTGACCCACGGGTCCCTAGAGGAGGTCCTCCGCAGGGATTCATCCCTCACAGCCAGTTACCTGAGACAGGACCTAAGGATAGCGCTTCCTTCCAGGAGGAGAAAGGTAGACCCAAAGAACTGTATAGAAATCAGGGGTGCCAGGGAAAACAATCTCAAGTCCATAAATGTCAAAATTCCTCTAGGTGTATTCTGCTGCGTTACAGGGGTTTCTGGCTCAGGAAAGAGCACCCTGGTGGACCAAATCCTCCATAGGGCCCTGGCCAGGGTCCTTTATAGAAGTAACGTAAAGCCAGGGGCCCATGACAGCATGGTGGGCATTGAGAAGATAGATAAGGTAATAGAGATAGACCAATCTCCCATCGGCCGCACGCCCCGCTCTAACTCGGTCACCTATACGAACGTCTTCACCCAGATAAGGGAGGTCTTTTCCCAGACAAGGGAGTCCAGACTCAGAGGCTATGGCCCTGGCCGCTTCAGCTTTAACGTCAAAGGCGGTAGGTGCAAGACCTGTGAAGGTCAGGGCACTAAAAAACTGGAGATGCATTTCCTCCCCGACACCTTTGTCACCTGCGACCAGTGCAAAGGAAAGAGGTACAACAACGAGACCTTAGAGATTCTCTACAAGGAGAAAAATATCGCTGACGTCCTGGCCATGAGAGTAGAGGAGGCCTACGGGTTCTTTAGAAATATACCCAAAATAGAACGCACTTTGCGGACCCTTAGAGACGTGGGACTTGGCTATATGACCCTGGGTCAACCCTCCACTACCCTATCAGGAGGAGAGGCCCAGAGGGTAAAGCTCTCCACAGAACTGGCCAAGCATCCCACAGGCAGGACACTTTATATTTTAGATGAGCCCACCACCGGCCTCCACTTCGCTGACATAGAGAACCTCCTTAAGATTCTCAACCGCCTGGTGGATATGGGCAATACCGTGGTAGTTATAGAACACCACCTGGACGTGGTGAAGCAGGCGGATTGTATAATAGACCTGGGGCCTGAGGGGGGAGACGAGGGAGGCTGGGTGGTGGCAACAGGCTCGCCAGAGGAGGTAGTCAGATGCGAGAAATCATATACAGGCAGGGCCCTGAGGAAGTATCTGTAAATAATTTAATAATGTACTAGACGGTCTTTAGACCTGTCCGCTAGTGAGGGGAATCGGACAGACCTGAAGGCCTACCAGAGATGGACAAGCCCCTGTATTACATCTATTCTTTCCCCCTGAAAAAGAGCCAGTTCCTACCTTCACGGAATTTGAGGAGGTAGTAGGTGCCTTTGAGTCTTTTTCCTGCCAAGGAGAACTTTATCTCCCTTTCCTTCTTCATTTCTAGAAGTTCAAAGGGACCGTTATCCCATATCTTCACCATGCCTGCGCCGTAGTGGCCCTCGGGGATGAGGCCTTCGAAGTCTATATAATCAACAGGATGGTCTTCTGTCTGGACGGCGAGCCTTTTGATGCCTGGGCGCTCTGGGGGGCCCTTGGGCACTGCCCAGCTCTTCAAGACCCCCTCCATCTCTAGCCGTAGGTCCCAGTGGAGGTGGCTGGCGTGATGCTCGTGGATAACAAATCTCGTCTTACTTGTCCTTCTTACCTTGCCCTTGGGTTCGGGGGTCTTAGAGAAATTCCTGAGCTTCTTGTATTCCTTGAGGGTATCTTTACTTGCCTTCACGGTTTTTTCTTAACCGTTTGCCTCTCTGAGACCGTACTGGACTACCTCTCCCTATACTCTCCAGAAGGAAAGGACTGGGGAAGTGGAGACGTTTTCCTATCCCCACCCTTAAGTTGAGTTCAAGATAGACCTGCCTGCTGAAACAAGTTCAGCACCCATTAAAGCCGTCCTGTCCTGGGCCTCTCCCTTTACTTGGTATCCTGCCTTCGGCTACGGATTACCTTATGCTAATTAATAAGCCTCCCTTCTATGCGCCATTTTTACTACCAGCCCTGTACCTAGTATGGTACAGGGCCAGCACAACAAGGGCCTTGTCCTGGATTTCATATATGATACGGTAGTCCCCCACACGGACACGGTAGAGGCTCTCTGCCCCTGATAGTTTCTTGACACCCTGGGGTCGTGGGTTATAGGCCAGTCCATCAATTCGTGCTTTTATACGTGGCAGGGCATGTCTATCGTATTTATTTATGCCCCTGAGTTGACGCCTGGCCTTCGGTGTAAGTTCTATGGTGTAAGTCACAACCCCAGTTCAGCCTTAACCTTCTTCCAGGGAATTGTCCCCTTCTTCCTGGCCTCCGCCAGGGCAGTCCTTGCATCTTCCAGGTCAATGCGGTCCTCCAGCTTCTCCAGGAGTTCCATGTCCTCGATGGGAACTATGGCCGCAATGGTCTTGCCCCTGCGGGTAACAGCCACCCGCTCCTTGGCATAGCCCACACGGCTCACAAGTTCAGAGAATTTCTCCCTTGCCTTCCCAGCAGTTATTGTAGTCATGGCTTACCCCCTAGTCATAGTAAACGAATAGTCTACTGTACAAATTGTACAATTGGGCAGACAGGTTGTCAATCATGAATTAGAAGTTTACTGAGACCGTACTGGACAGACCCGAAGGTCTGTCCCTACACACTGTCCGAATGAATGTAGGGAGGGGGTTTATCCCCCTCCGAAACGGAGGCCCATAAAGGGCCTCCCTACAAAAACTGGTGAAAGCCAGATTCGCCTTAGGTGGACTAGATAGCCTTGGGTAGTTTCGGGTCCCCAGACCCAAAACGCAGGTCAGTCCGCCTCAGGCAGATGCGTCTACCCATTCTCTAAAAAACTACCCGTTCCCTTCAGGCTAGGCTGTGGGCTGGCTGGAGGCACGGTGGACCTCTGCTATATAGTACTCGCTGAGGATTTTGGCCACCTCTGGCCTGGTAAAAGTGGGCGGTGGGGTAAGACCTTCCTGAAGGAGCTTCCTCACCTGCGTACCACTCAGGGTCACATGGTTCTCAGAGTCGTGGGGACAGGTCTTGTAGGAGGCCATGCCGTAGCAGAGCTTGCAGTAAAAGGTATGGTCAAAAAATAGTGGGGTGATGCCTATCTCCTCTGGCTCAAATTCGTCGAAGATGTAGTGGGCATCAAAACTCCCGTAGTAGTTGCCTACCCCTGCATGGTCTCTACCCACAATGAAGTGGGTACACCCGTAATTCTTACGCACCAGGGCATGAAAGATGGCCTCCCTGGGGCCTGCGTAACGCATGGCCGCAGGAAAGACGGCCATGGCCACCCTGTCCTTGGGATAATACCTCTCCAGTAAGACCTCGTAACACTTCATCCTTACCTGGGCAGGGATATCGTCCTCCTTCGTCTCTCCCACCAGAGGATGCAGGAGCAGGGCATCCACTGTCTCCAGGGCACACTTCTGGATGTACTCGTGGGCCCTGTGCACAGGGTTTCGGGTCTGGAAGCCCACTACCCTCCTCCACCCATTTTTGTTAAAGAGCTCCCGGGTCTGGGCAGGGCCTAGTCTGTACTGAAGAAAATCGCCATGCTTGGGGCGGTTCACCACACTCACCCTTCCACCCAGGAGGATGTCTCCACTCTGAAAGAGGTTCTTGACCCCAGGGTGCTTATGGTCCCCTGTGCCGTAGACCTCCAGGGCCTCTTTTTCTCTGTCGTAGTGGAACCTCTCCTCCAGGTGCAGGATGGCCAGCACCGTGCGGGACTTGTCCTCCAGGGCTACGTCCTCCCCTTCTTTAAGCCCCTGGGCCTTAGCACTGGTAGTAGAGAGCACCACAGGCAGGGACCAGACCAGTCCACTGGTCAGCCTCATGATATCCACCACATTCTCGTAGTCCTTCTTGCCCATGAAACCCTCCAGGGGGCTAAAGGCCCCTGTAGCGATAAGCTCCAGGTCTGAGGCCTCCCTGGGACCAATCTGAAGGCGCTTCATGCCCCCTTCTACACGGGCCAGGAGTTCTTCCCTGGCCTCCCCTTCCAGTACCCTGTTCACCAGTCTTCCGCCGTGAGGTTTTATACCCTTTTCCACTTATTCCTCCTTTGAAATCCTCCATGCAAAACAAGTTACAATCAACGACCTAAAGGTCGTTGTCTACCCAGAAACATCTGCCAACCAATGGTAGACAACGAAGTTTCACTTCGTTGAAGACTGTAGCATTGAGTCTTGCTTTTTTATTTTTGCAGGATGAGAATGTACCTTCGGGTCTCCAGACCCGAAAACGCTCCCCACTCCTCCAAGATTTGCGCCGCCGAAAGCAGACAGGGCGCCCGCAGCGCCAGTCACCCTGCCCTACATAGAAGGCAGTTGTTAACCTAGACCTCTGAAAAAATCAGTTAGCCAGGATAGGCAGGGCTTTCTAGCCCTGCCTAGTGCGGCCCTGGAAAGGGCCGCCTATCCATTTTTTGCTTTTGCAGAGGTCTTTAACCGTCTTTTACTTTAGTATCTCGCACGACCTCCATCACGAACTCCTCTTTATTGCCATGGACATCCGTCAGGGCCCAGAGGGTATCCTTCCCCTTTACACTGGCCCTTAGGG
>JAUQZZ010000239.1 GCA_030586765.1 Candidatus Brocadiales bacterium
GGACAAAGCGGTAGTTCCACACCAGGAGGGCACCGTAAAGGGAGAAGAATATCCCGTAGGCGATAACTGCCTTGGTCAGCCACACCGGGGCCTTCCGGGCCAGTCTTTCAGCCACAAGACCGCTTCCTTCATACAATACCAATACAGACAGGGTCAGACTCACCACCGTGAGGCAGGATATATAATGTAAGGCTGTCCCCAGGAAGGAGAGAGGTAATATTAGAACCAGTAGTGATGCCATGAGGAGGGTGATGCGCCTTCTATGTTCCTCTGAGGTGAATAAATATACTAAGGCAGTTATAGAGAGGGTGGTTATCCCTGAATTTACTATATACTTGCCCCTTACAACGAAGGGCACACCAAAGGCATAAGTGAGGTCATCATAAAATCCGTGGAAGGTCCTACCAAGATTCATGAGGTTGTGGACCTCCACATCTCCTCCCAGGCCGGCCCCCCAGACGGCGGAAGACCGTTTCAGAATAAGGAAGTGCATTAGAGCCAGGGCAAAGAAGGGCAAGATAGCCAGCACAGGGCCCCTCCTCAGACCGTCCCTCAGGTCCAGCAGTATACCCCTGGGGGACCACTCTACACCCCTGTAGTACCAGTCCACCAGCAGTAACGCCCCAGGTAGAACAAGGGCATTTTCCTTAGAGCCCATGGCCAGGAGAAGACAGACCAGGGAAAGCCCGTAGTAGAGAAGACCCCCTTTATGCCTGAATTGGTAAAAACATACCACCGTCAAAAGGCCAAAGAAGGGCCACAAGACCTCGTGCACAGCGGTAAGCCAGCAGACTGCCTGAGAGTTGAGCCAACTGGTGGCAAAGAGGAGGGCCGTAAAAAGGCCCAGCTCCTTCTTCTCAGTGAACCTGGACACTACGTAAAAGACCAGGATGGAACTGAAGAGGTGTACCAGCACAGAGGCAATGCGGAAAGGCAGGGGGTTCAGACCGAAGGCGCTGAAGAGCCCGTAATAAAAGAGGCCCTTAACGGGCCTGAAGCCGTAACCTCCTCCACCTGTCAGGATATGCGGGTCATCCGTATAGATAAAATTACTAAAGGCATAATATATCTCTCCAAAAAAGAATATGCCCAGGCTGCTCCCATAGCAGATACCCACGGCAGCCGCTATGGTCAGGAGGCTAAAGGACTCAAACCTCTTCATATTTTTGGCTTTTTATCTGTAGGGACAGCCCTTGGGCTGTCCGTCGTTTTTAATGGGGATAGGAGACCTGCCCATACCTTGGTAGACAGGGAGCTGTAGGGC
>JAUQZZ010000240.1 GCA_030586765.1 Candidatus Brocadiales bacterium
GAGGAAGGGCGTTCAATAACTTCACCGGCGGAAATCTTCCTGGCGACATCCGGGGAAAGGACTTGTATGCGAGACATACCAGTGCAGGATAGCAGTTTTCTGGTTTAGTTCCAAGTGTTTATTTGTGTATGGAGTTAGGGAGATTGACAACTCTCCCTAACCCTGCCTATTTTGAAATGTTTTGGAGTACCTACGCGACATTTACACTACGGTTTACAACTGCTCATGCGTCACATATTTAGACGCTGAGCCATGTCAAGTACACCCTTCCCGTATCCAAACTGCAGGTAGTTTTCGGATTGACTCTTTGATATGTTTGGTATACTATACCCACAGTGAAGGCCAGGCTTGTATGGTACGATAAAGTTCACGACAGAGAAGATAATATCAGGGAGATTAAGATATGGAGAGTCAAGTCCACCCCTGACAAGCCTCATGGTTACAAGTATTCTCTGGTCTACATTGTTAATGGTCGGAGGGTTATAGGCTACGACAATGCAAAGGGTAAGGGAGACCATAGGCACTACGAGGACAATATAGAGCCTTACAGGTTTGAAGGCGTGGATAAACTAATAGAGGACTTTTATTCAGACATTCAGAGATACAGAGAGGAAATATTGTGAGGGTAAAGAGAGTAAGAATAGGGATAAAGAGTACCTGGGAGGCACTCCAGGACTTTGCCAAGACCTGCAAGGCCATAGAGAGGGGGGAGAAGGTCAAGAAACATGTAGGAGTCTATTTTGAGGATGCAGAGGCCTTCAGAAAGGCCCTGACCACAAAGAGACTTGAACTCCTGTGCCTGATAAAGAAACACCGCCCCAAGACCCTGCGTGAGCTCTCCAGGTTGGCAGAGAGAGACCTAAAGAACGTGGCTCAGGATGTAGAGATACTAAAAAACCTTGGCCTGGTGAGTATCAGGAAGGAGAAAGAGGGGAGAAAAGAGGTATCCCCCTCAGTGGACTACGACTCTATTGAGTTAATGATAACAGTCTAGGGTTAAGGGATAAATGGGAAGGCCCTGTCAAACTTCAATCACCCTCACCTTACCCTCCCCCATCGAGGGGGGAGGGAATTTGGGCCTATAGGATTACTATCTGGGTGAAAACTTAAGGTGTCATTCTGAGGGAGTGTCGCGACCGAAGTCACGCCAAAGGCGGATCTGCCTCCGGCATGACGCCTCTGGCGCAAATCTCTGACGTAGCGTGCGAGTTTACCTCGCACGTTTAAAGTGCCAGACAAGCTGGCACACTACAGGCTTCACCC
>JAUQZZ010000241.1 GCA_030586765.1 Candidatus Brocadiales bacterium
ACACAAGAGGACGTTCTCCTTTATACCCAGACGTTCTATGCCTCTTTCAATCTCCTCCCGGTAAGCCCCTTCTCCTACAAGCAGGAACTTCACGTCCGGAAAGACCTTCACTACCTCCCTTATAGCAGGCAGAAAATATTTATGCCCCTTCCGGGGGCCAAGGCTGGCTACATAGGGCAATACCCGGTCTTCCGGCCTTAGCCCAAGTTCCAACTTGAGGTCAGATTGTAGGGGCACGTTGCAACGTGCCCCTGCACTGGCCGTAGCAATAGCATCCGAGGAGAGGTCAAATGCAGAAGGCTCTACACAGTTATGAACGACCTGTATTTTGGACTCACCTATCCCTTCTACCTCAACGATAGAGTGCTTTACGGCTGAGGAGGCGGCTACGATGGCATCTGTGAATTTATTTAAGATTTGGTCTACCCTTACGTGCCTGGGGCGTTTCAGCTGGGCCTGATCCTGTTCCCATGTCAGGTTCACCGGAGTCCTAGCCAGTATTGCCGCAATCCGACCAAAGGTGTTGGAAGGATAGAGACAGGTGTGGAGGATATCTATCTTTTTCTCCTTAAGGAGTTGTACTAGACGGATAACGGCTACCACGTTCCATTTATTCTTCATATTTATGACTGTTACAGGAAGGCCATTGCTTCTAAAGATTTCTGCCACACGCCCCCCCACCAGACAGCCTATCTCTACGTTGTACCGCCCTCTATTGATGCGTTTGGCTACGGAAAGAAGGTTGGCCTCTGCCCCTCCCCAATTTGGCCCTCCGTCTATCAAGTAAAAAAGGTTAATCTTCCTCACGGCCCTTCACCGTCTATAAAAACCCTGGCCCATGTCTCCAGTACAATAAGGTCCCATAGCTTGTAAGCCAGTCTGGACTCCCTCTGTTCGTAGCGGGCAAGGAGTCCCTCCACCGCCTTATGATTGAACCAGGCCCGCTCCCTGGTACGGTCATCAAGCAATATTTCCCTGCAAAAACCCCTTAGCTCGTTCTTCAACCAGGAGGTCAGGGGCGGCATAAGTCCAAGCTTACCCCTGTTCAATATCTCTTGGGGTATAAGTGACCCAATAGCCTTTTTGTACAGGTATTTAGAGGTGTTGTCCCTCACCTTTAGAGAAGTGGGCAAGGCGTAGGCAAATTCCATCAGAGGATGGTCCAGGAAGGGCAGTCTTGTCTCAAGACCATGGGCCATGCCCATACGGTCTAGCTTGGTGAGGAGGTCATCGGGGAGGAAAAATTGCGTGTCATAATAT
>JAUQZZ010000242.1:0-742 GCA_030586765.1 Candidatus Brocadiales bacterium
AGATTGCCGTGAGGATAGAGTCGCTATCCTTTATGCCTGGCTATGCCCTGGCCATTTCCACAGCCACCCTGGTGGGACAAAGCCTGGGGGCTAAGAATGAGGAGCTCGCCCGCTTAAGTATGAGGCGAAACTGCATCATTGCCCTCATCCTTATGTGTACCTTTGGGGCTATCTTCCTCCTCTTTGCCAGGCAGTTGGGTATGGTATTCAGGCCTGAGGAGGATGTGCTTAGGCTCTCTGCCTTCTGCGTCATGATTTCAGCCATAGAACAGCCTGCCCTAGCCATCTACATGGTCTATGCAGGAGGATTGAGGGGCGCAGGGGATACCTTTAGCCCCATGATTATCACCATTGTGGCCACCCTTTTTGTCCACGTCCCTATCGCCTATGTCTTTGGGATAGTCTTTGGTTGGGGCCTGGCAGGTATTTGGTTTGGTGCGGCCCTGGATTGGATAGGCCGCTCTGTAGCCGTTTACATCCTCTTTAAGAGGGGTCGCTGGCGGCGGATAAAGGTGTAGCCATCCTTTTTGTGTGCATAAAACGCAGGCTGAAGCCTGCGGCTACACAGCTTGTCATTATTTTGTTTCGTGGCAGCACCTTATGGGAGCGTATAATCACACGGGGAAAAGGAACAGAATACTTAAGGAGTAAATTAGTTTGAACAAAAAGGGTAAAGTAAGGGAAAAATCTCATCGCCTGCCAAGAGCACATTATCAGGGCCTGATAACAGTAGCCTTTACCC
>JAUQZZ010000242.1:752-1252 GCA_030586765.1 Candidatus Brocadiales bacterium
TCACTGTTTTATAAATGACGATGTGGTATCTCATGCTATTTCCTTGCTAGTGAATGTACTTGAACACCAAAAGGCCCGGGCAGTAGTCTACTGTTTTATGCCAGACCATGTACACCTTATCGTTGAAGGCAGAGAAGCGGTCTCTGACTTATGGCAGGCAGTAGTAGATTTTAAACAGCTAATGGGCTTCTGGTTCAGTAAGACTCTGCCTAATGTGAAATGGCAAAAGGATTTTTATGACCATATTCTCAGGCGAGATGAAGATTTAGGAACCAGGATTCGATATATTCTGGATAATCCAGTACGCTGGGGTATAGTCAAGGATTGGAGGCAATACCCTTATAAGGGTGCAGTTGGATACGACTTAGAGAAAGTCCTTCTACAGGTAAAATAAGAGTTATATATGTTTGGCAAATGTAGCCGAGACCTCTGAAAAAGTAGTTAATCATCAATCCAATGGTAGCCGCAGGCTTTAGCCTGCGTTATACGCACCCATAAAG
>JAUQZZ010000047.1 GCA_030586765.1 Candidatus Brocadiales bacterium
TCCGAGGGCAGGGACATGGATGTGATAGAGATAGACGGCGCCTCCAACCGTGGCATTGACGAGGTCAGGACTATTCGTGAGAACGTTAAATACCTCCCCAGCCGCTCCAGGTATAAGATATATATAATTGATGAGGTCCACATGCTCACCCGAGAGGCCTTTAACGCCTTACTGAAGACCCTGGAAGAGCCTCCTTCTCATGTGAAATTCTTCTTTGCCACTACTGCCCCTCACAAGCTGCCTGAGACGGTACAGTCCCGATGCCAGCGCTTCGATTTCAGGAATATAGGCATGGCAGATATAGTTAAGAGGCTGGCGCAGATAGCAAGACAGGAGAAGATAGATATTGAAGAAGAGGCCCTCAGGGCCATCGCCCGATACGCCAAGGGGGGTCTCAGGGACTCCCAGTCTCTCCTCGACCAGTTGAGTGCCTTCTCCGATGGGAAGATAACCCTTGGTGTTGTGCAGAACCTCCTGGGTACTGTTAGCGAGGAGAAGGTGGAGGCCCTGGCGGATAGCCTCACAAGGAAGGATGCCCCGGCCGCCCTGAAGATAGTGCATGAGGTGCTAGAGCAGGGAAGGGACTGGGGGGTCTTTATAGACCAGATAGTATGGTACCTCAGGGACCTGATGGTGACCTCTGCCTGTGGTTACGACTCCAACCTGCTGGAAAACCCCTGGAGGGAGCGAGAGCTTCTAGAGAAGAAGGGGCTTTCCCAGGAGACCTTGATGTATATGATTAGTGTCCTGAGTGAGGTGAAGAGGCGGGCCAGGGATGACCTCCAGGAGAGGATTCTCTTGGAGATGGCCGTGGTGAAGCTGGCCAGGATGGAAGACCTCCGTCCTCTGGGAGATATATTGAAGAGGCTGGAGGAACTGGAGGGGAGGCTTTCTGTGGGGAGATTTGAAGGAGCGGTTAAGGAGTCCGTACCAGAACCCCAGATTACTAGTAAGGACCCAGAGAAGGCCCCTCCTGCGGATGTGCAGGAGGTATGGGCAAAGATACTCTTCCAGCTCAAGGAAAAAAGGCCCCCTACCTGGTCCCGCTTGAAGGAAGGGAGGCTCCTGCATCTTGGTAAGGAAGAGATGGTAGTGGAGTTTCCCAAGGGGCGACCCTTTTCCAAGAGGTCCCTGGAGGGCAATGCAGAAGAGAGGCAATTGGTAGAGGAGTGCGTGGAGGCGGTGGTGGGATGGAGGCCTTCCCTGAGGCTGGTTCTTTCAGCGGATTCAAAAACAGGCGATACCGGGCCATCCGCTTCAAGGGAGGCAGGGTCGGATCCCCTTAAGGTCTGGACCAATAAGGCCCTGGAGATCTTTGGTGGCAAGGAGGAGGAAGGATGAAAGGTTTCGGCAACTTTGCTGAGATGATAAAAGAGGCCCAGAAGCAGGCCCAGAAGATGCAGAAGAGGATGGAGGAGATGCAACAGGAGCTCAAGGAGAGGGTGGTAGAGGGGACCTCAGGGGGTGGTATGGTTACCGTCCATATGAATGGGCGCCAGGAGGTGCTTTCGGTAAAGATAGACCCAGAGGTGGTGGACCCCAAGGATATAGAGATGCTTGAGGACCTGATAGTAGCTGCGGTGAATCAAGCCATGAAGAAGTCCCAGCAACTTTACGAGGAAGAGATGGCCAAGCTAACCGGGGGTCTAAATATTCCTGGTCTCCCAGGATTCCCTTTTGGCGGCAAGCCTTGAGGCTGAGGGCTTAATCTTATATAATTCAGAAAGGAAGGCTCTTGGAGAGATTAAAGACCTATCCACAACACATGGCTAAACTCATAACGGAACTGGCAAAGATGCCAGGGGTAGGGCAGAAGACCGCAGAGAGGTTGGCCCATTATATACTGAGGATACCCCCCAGGGAGGCCATGGAGCTGGCCAGGGCCATAGAAGAACTAAAAAAGAATGTAAGAAATTGCTCTGTCTGCTTTGGTATCGCTGAGGAGGAGCAGTGTCTGGTATGTAGTAACCCAAGGCGTGACCCTTCGGTAATCTGCGTGGTAGAGGAGCCCAAAGACCTCTGGAGCATAGAAAGGACTGGCCAATACAAAGGCCTCTATCACGTACTGCAAGGGCACATCTCTCCCTTAGAGGATATACATCCTGAGGACCTTACTGTAGAGAGGCTCATGGAGAGATTGAGTAATGGTACTGTGAAGGAGGTTATTCTGGCTACCAATTTTAATGTGGAAGGGGAGGCTACTGCCCTTTATATACAAAAGAGGATATCCGCCCTAGGCGGACCAGGACTAAAGGTAACCCGACCAGCCAGGGGCATACCCCATGGGAGTTATCTTGAGTATCTGAGTAGTGCAGTCCTGGCCGATGCCTTAGAGGGGCGAAGGGCCTTTTAGTAGGTGATTTGACATGAAGATGGAAATATCTTTACAGCCACAGCTACAGCAAAAGCTAAAGCTGGCACCCCAGATAATCCAGTCCATAGAGATCCTTCAGTTACCCCTTCTGGCCCTGCTGGAGCATGTGCAGATGGAATTAGAGGAGAACCCAGTGCTGGAAGAGGTGATGGAGCAAGAGAAGGGGGAGGAAGAGGCTGTCCAAGAAACGGAAAAGGAAGAGGAGGTAGACATCCTTCCTGAGGAGTGGCAGCCCAGTCTCCGTAGCAGGGCCAGAAGGTATGAGGAGAGGGACCAGAAACAGGAGGCCCTGGAAAATACCTCTGCCAAGCCTATCTCCTTCCATGAATATCTCCTTGGCCAGCTTTCTTTGATGGAGGTCCCTCAGTCCTTAAAGGAGGCCTGCGAGAATATAATATACCACCTGGACGATAATGGCTATCTCACCACCCCGCTGGAAGAGGTAATGAAGGGACTGGAGAAGCCTATCAGTCTCCAGGGGGCCAGGGAGGCACTTAGGCTGGTGCAATCTATGGAACCCCAGGGAATGGGGGCAAGAAACCTGGAGGAATGTCTGCTCCTCCAGCTAGATAAGAGGGACGAGGATTATGAACTGGCCAAGGAGATAATAACCCACCACCTTAAAGATGTAGAGATGAAGAGGTATCCCCAGATTGCCAAAAAGACTGGGAAGGGCCTGGAAACGATAAAGAGGGTGGTAGAGCTTATCAGCAGTCTTAATCCCCGTCCGGGTTCCCTCTTTTCCAGCGAGCTTATTACCTATGTAGTGCCTGATGTGAGGGTGGAGTATATTGATGGTCGTTATGAGATTACACTGAACGAAGACTACACCCTGCCGCACCTCTCCATAAACAAATATTACAGGCATTACCTCAACCAGAAAGGGGTAGATGCCCAGACCCGCCAGTTCGTCCGTAAGAAGATGGAATCGGCTAGGTGGCTAATGGATGCTATAGAACAGAGGCGGGCCACCCTTTACAAGGTAGCAGTGAAGCTGGTAGAGCTGCAAAAGGGCTTCTTTGAGGAGGGTGTTTCCAGCCTTAGACCCTTAAAGATGCAGGAATTGGCAGACCTTCTGGGTATCCACGTCTCTACGGTGAGCAGGGCACTGGCCCGTAAGTACATGCAGACGCCCAGGGGCATCTTTGAGATGAAGTTCTTCTTCACAGGTGGGTTTAAGAGTACTGAGGGGACCACAGAGTCCTGGGAGGCCATGAGGCAGAAGATGGCAGAGATAATTGCCAGGGAGGACAAGTCCCATCCCCTGAGCGATGAGGATATTGCCGCCATGTTTAGGGCTAAGGGGCTAGACATCGCCCGCCGCACAGTGACAAAGTACAGAAAGGCCATGAAGATACCTTCCTCCAGACAGAGGCGGCAGTATTAACCATTGCCCTGCATGGAAAGAAAACTTCCACCCGCTTTTTAAACCTGGCAGACAAGTCACCCAGATACATTTTATCCCATGGCAAAGCCTCAACCAGAAAGGGATGAACGTCAACGGGTCATCGAGGCCTTCAGGTTAGCCGACTATTTTGTTGTTGATTTAATTACAGGTACGGAGATGCATGAGTTCTTTCTAAATCTAAACATGAATTTAGGTGAAAATACTAGGGAGACGCTCATTGCGCTTCACGTCCGCATGGTTTACTCTTTTTTAATTATTACCCTTACTAAATACCTCGAATGGTATGCCAGGTTTAAGGACATAATTCCCAGAGAAAGTCGTGAAGGATGCAAAAAACTTTATGTAAAACTTAGTGAAAAATTACAATTGAGGAAATTTAGAAATAAAGTGGTGGCACATATTATAGACGATGATACAGGTAGGCCCTTGACTCCTGAAGAGGTTGATAAGTTATTTCGAGAATTTGTGGACAAAGTTAAAGAAGACCTTAATGATTCAGTGCCGGGTTGGCGGGAGAGAGTCAAAGAGATTTTTGGAAATAGAGAGTTAGATATATTTTGCCTCTGGGTAAATTCCCAGGGGGCAAATCCTCAGGACCCAGTAAACACCATCCAAACGGCCAGAGACGCCATCAGAAAAAAATATAACTTAACAAACGACGAATTGTTCCCAGGCCTGCACTCCTTGTAAGACACCACAGAAAGCCTCTCCATCTTACCTAACGCCTTGATTGTCAGAGACTAAAGGTTATAATCTCTGTCGTGAAGGACACCTTCGATTTGGTTATAAAAAATGGAACCCTTATAGATGGCACAGGTTCACCAGGTAAAAAGACAGACCTGGCCATTAGGGGTGGCAAGATTGCCTTTATAGGCAGACTGGATTCTCTCGCCAACTGTTCCACCATTGATGCCTCTGGATGTGTAGTAGCACCTGGTTTTATTGACATCCACTCCCACAGTGACTACCTCTGCTTCGTTGCACCTAAGAGTGAGAGCAAGGTCCTGGACGGCGTGACCATGGAGGTCTGCGGAAACTGTGGCTCATCCCCCTTCCCCCTCTCCCAGCAGACGCGGCAGAGGAAGCAGGAGGGCTACAGCAAGTACGGGCTGGAGATAGACTGGCAGGATGCCCCTGGCTTCTTTAGACGAGTGGAGGCCAGTCCTAGCTCTATCAATCGTGCATTCTTGGTAGGGCACGGGAGCATAAGGGATTTCATTATGGGCTATGACTGCCGAAGCCCTGGTTCAGAGGAACTCTCCAGGATGAGAGAGGAGGTCCACCTAGCTATGGAGGCCGGGGCCCTGGGACTATCCAGCGGTCTTATCTATCCCCCTGGATGCTTCTCCACTACTGAGGAACTCTTGGCACTCTGCCAGGCGGTCAGCCAGCTTGGGGGTATATATACCTCCCACATCCGCAGTGAGGGTGATAGACTCCTCGAGGCTATAGAGGAGGCCCTTTACCTAGCACGCAGGGCAGAAGTAAATGTCGAAATCTCCCATATCAAGACCTCTGGGAAGAGGAATTGGCCAAAGCTCGGGGCTGTAAAGGACCTCTTGCATACTGCTATAAAGGAGGGGTTGAGGGTATCCTGTGATAGATATCCCTACGTAGCGGCAGCTACAGACCTGAACGTCATCCTACCCCATTGGGCACAGGAAGGAGGCATGGAGAAGGAGTTAGAGAGGCTCTGTGACCCTGCTACTCGAAAGAAGCTCATAGAAGAGATATTAAGTAATGAGAAGGAAACGGATTGGGATTCTATAATTATCTCTTCAGTCCATTCTACTGATAAGGCAGAGGTGGAGGGCAAAAGTCTTGTTGACCTTGCCAGGGAGAAAGGAAAGCCCCCTGTAGAGGCAGCCCTTGACCTCCTGGTGGAGGAGAAGGGGAGGGTATGGATATTGCTCTTTAGCATGTGTGAGGAGAATTTGGAGGAAATACTGAGTTGGGACTTTGTGAGCATCGGCTCCGATAGCTCCCTTCGCACCTCTGAGGGCCCGCTGGCCCAAGGTAAGCCCCATCCCCGCGCCTTTGGTACCTTTTCTAGGGCGCTAGGTAGATACTCCAGGGAGAGGGGCATACTGTCCCTGGAAGAGGCAGTGCATAGGATGACGGGCATGCCTGCCCAGAAATTGGGCCTGGATAGGCGCGGGTTGCTTAAAGAGGGATATTTTGCAGATATTACTATCTTTAATCCCAAAAGGGTCATAGACAGGGCTACCTATTCAGAGCCTCATCAGTACTCAGAGGGGATAGAATATGTTGTGGTAAACGGTGTGCTTACTGTGAATGGTGGAAGGCACACAGGGGCCACAAAGGGGCGAGTTATTAAAAAGTGAAACCTGTAATAGGTATAAATTGTGATTATAGAGAAGAAGGGGTTGTCCGCCCAGAGACCTTCTTAAATGATGCATACTGCCAGGCAGTAGAGACGGCGGGAGGAATACCTCTACTCCTTCCTCCTATGAGGGAGGAGAGGGATGTAAGGCAGGTGTTGGGTCTCTTAGATGGTTTAATATTAAGCGGCGGGAAGGACATCTCTCCACATCATTATGGGCAGGTTATAGAGGAGAAGACCCGTCCTGTAGCTCAGAAGAAAGAGGAGTCTGACCTCATGCTGGTTAGAAACGCCCTGGATATGGACCTGCCCATTTTAGGGATATGTTACGGCGCACAGCTATTGAACGTAAGCCTGGGGGGAAGTCTCCTCCAGGATATATCCTCTAGCAACCTCTTGGAGCATAAGCGTGGGGTGCTTCATAGGGTGCGGTTAGAAAGGGACGGCAGGCTTTATAAATTGCTGGGGGTAGATGGGCTAGAGGTCAATAGTTTTCACCACCAGGCCATAGACAGGTTGGGTAAAGGCCTGCGTGTGTGCGCCAGGGCAGAGGACGGCCTGATAGAAGCAGCAGAGAGTACGGACAAATCCTTTGTCCTGGCCGTCCAGTGGCATCCAGAGAGGATGCTCGACGACCCCAAGGAGAGGGAATTATTTTGTGCCTTCCTCTCAGAGGTGAAGTGCCATGCCTCCTAAAGGGATTAGATGGACGGGTCTGGGAGTCTTGCTAGTATTTGGTCTCTCCTGCGCAGCCCACCATAAGGAACCAGGTAAACTGGAGGAGGATATTGCCCGATATAAGAGGGAGTTACGGGCCCTTCCCGAGGATGTAGAGGCCAGGTACAGATTGGGTGTTAGTTACTACAAGATGAGGGATTACCAGGCATCTGTAGAAGAGCTGGAAGAGGTAGTAGAAATGGAACCCTTTCTTCCTATGGCGCGTAACAATTTAGGGCTTGCTTACGTGGCAGAGGGGAAGGTGGATAAGGCTATAAGTCAATACCAGAGGGCCTTGGAATTGGACCCTCACCTTACTTCGGCTCGGATGAACTTAGGGGCGGCCTACTTTCTTAAAGGTATGTATGAGGAGGCGGGTGCCCAGTTCTTGGAGCTCATGAAGGAGGAGCCTTCCCACGTGGGGGCCCATCTCGGCCTGGGCCTCACCTATATGAGGAGGGGGTGGGTGGACGAGGCTATCAGCCAATTTAATGAGGCCACAAGGTTTGGTCCCGAAGACCCTGAGGCCTATAAACAGCTAGGCATGGCCTACGAGCAAAAGGGGGCCACAGAAGAGGCCGCTTATGCCTTTAAAAGGGCCCTAGCCCTCGACCCTCATGATGCAGAGACATACTGGCATATGGGCAATATCTATTATGAGAGGAAGGATATGGGTTGGGCATTAATGAAATATGCCCATGTAACGGATATAAAGCCTGACTTTGCAGGGGTTCATTATCAGAGGGGTTTGGCCTTGAGAGAGAAAGGGGCAGGTGAGGAGGCCCTTTTAGAGTTTGAGAAGGTAGTGGAGATGGAACCTGAGTATCCAGGGGTCTATTACCAGATAGGTTTTATCTACCATGAGATGAATGAACTGGAGAAGGCAGTGGATGCGTATGAAAAGGCCCTGAAGAGTACACCCAAAGATGTTCAAGTCTATAAGGAGCTGGCAGGGCTTTACATGGGGATGGGGGAGGTAAAGAGGGCCCTTCATTATTATCGTGAGATTGCAGTGGAGCTCGAACCAAAAGACCCGCAGGCCCATTACCAATTGGCTGAACTTTACGCCGCAGACCAAGACCTTTCCAATGCCCTCGTCCACTGGAGGAGTGCCGCGGAATTAGAACCTGCCTTGGCTATTGAGGTATGGCGAGGGGCCTTAAAATTTGACCCCTCTCTGGCGGAGGCCCATTATAGGTTGGGCATAGCTTATATAGAGAATAGAAGGTTAAAGGAGGCTTTAGAATCCCTGGAGATGGCAGTAGAGTTGAAACCAGGGGAAGAAACCTTCCGCCTCGCCCTGGAGCAGGCCCGCGCCCAAAGTAAGAAGGTGGAGGAAGGTGGGATAGAGGAGAAGTGGTGGCCCTAGCCCTCAAATTCTAAGAGGTTTAGCTGGGTCTTTTCGTCAAACCGCCTCTTCACCTTTACTCCCTCCAGCTCTATTATTACTGCCTCTATGGTTAGATAGGTCTTAGCATCCTTCCTTATGCACCCCAGGTGGAAGCTTTTGTCCCTGCCGATGCCACTGTGGATGTGTATCTTAGGCTCAGTATCCTTCCAGAAGATAGTGCCCAGGCCCAGCACCTCCCTGCCGTCTTGGAAAGACCTCCACATGGGTACAGGTGGAACCTCTACCTTCTCTGGGCCTACTACTATCTCGGCCTTCTCCAAGGCCCCTACAAAGTGGACAATACCTGCCCGGATGTCTTCCTTTTTAATAAGGCTGGTTAATTCTTCCAGGAGGTCATCCCCATGCTCTAGTCTTGCCACAAAGACCCTTCCTACACTACCTTTGGAGTATTTCATCTCTTTCCTTTAAGTAAATATTAACTTGATGGTGTTGAGGAATTGATTTTTATTAGTTTTCTGTAACGAGCGTTCGTAAAGGGGCCTAGGCCAGCGCCTCTTTTGTGGGTGATTTGCTGGGTCGGGCTTAGCAAACGACCGCGAAGTCGATAATAGCCTTCGGTAAAGGAACAAACGGTTATATCTTGATGGCATTGAAGATATTGGTATTACTCACAATACCAATTATCTCCTTGCCATCGAAAACAGGAGCCCTTCTGATGCCTGCATTATTAAAGAGCCGTGCGCAATATTTAAGCGCCAAACTAGGGGAAACTGTGATTAGCGGTTTGCTCATAATCTCGAAGACCTTCACGGTGCGAGGGTTCTTTCCAGGATCAACGATTTTGCTGACCACGTCCTTACGGGTTACGATTCCCCAGGCATCTTCATGGGTCCTTCGGTTCACGACCAGGCTAGAGACCTTTTTCTCTTTCATCAGCTTGATAGCATCGGCCACGGTCTTATTGCCGTCAATGAACACCACATCCTTGGTCATGACCTGGCTGACCGTGCTGAATCTTACGTCCTTCAGGGCCTTTTCCGCCATCTTTGTCTCCTTTCTCTTTAATTTATCGCTGCTAAGCCGACCTAGCCTAAGTCAGGGTTTTCGCACATACTACAAAGGGCAGGGTAAAAAATCAATGAAATTGATTTTTTATAGAAGTGGGCATATAATCGAATCTTCTATTGAAAGGAATCCAAGAGAGATGTCTATAAAAAAGGAATACGATGCAGTGGTAGTAGGCGCCGGACCCTCTGGAGCGGCGGTTGCCAAGGGCCTGGTGGACGCAGGGATGGAGGTGCTGGTGGTAGAGAAGAAAGCGCTGCCCAGGTATAAGATATGCTCAGGGCTTATAAACGAGAAATCTCTAAGACTCACGCAGAGATATTTTGGAGATATCCCAAAGTCCTGTTACTCCAGGCCAGAGATTATAAAGGGGGTGAGGTTGTGGAAGGATGGGGAGAGCTACACAGATTGGCCCTTTGGCGAGAAGGGTGCGCCTAATGTCTGGCGCGCACAGTATGACTATTGGCTTGTGGAGGGCACAGGTGCCCAGGTGAGGGACTCTTGCCTCCTAAAGGATTTTCTAGACCAGGGAGACCGTCTAACCCTTATTTGTCAGGACAGCAGGGAAGGGAGGGTGGAAATAAGGTGTAGGTATTTGGTAGGGGCAGAGGGATGCCTCTCCACCATCAGGGCCAAGCTCAATCCTGAACTGGAAAGAGAAGCCCAATGGTTTCTTGCCTATCAGAATTATTACCAGGGGAGTTGCGAACTTGCCCCCCAGTGGTACCACGGCTTTCTTGACCCACAATTTGGGGAGATATACGGCTGGTTTAATGTAAAGGATGACCTCCTCGTCTTTGGCACCTCCGTGAAGAGGGGTGGGAGATTCGCACCATTTCTCCAGTGCTTTACAGATTTTCTCAAGGAGCGCTTCGGACTAAGGTTAGGGAGATTAGTCAGAAAATCTAGTTGCCTAGGTACTAATATGTGCTCCACAGGGAGATTTTACCTGGGTAGCGGAAACATCCTCCTAGTGGGTGAGGCGGCAGGGTTCTTAAACATGTTTGGAGAGGGCATATCCTCTGCCCTAGCCACAGGGATACTGGCGGCCCAGGCTATCTCCCAGGCAGATGGTGGCATGAAGGCCCTGGAGCTCTATACAGAACTCTCGAGGCAGGAGAGGAGAGAGACCATGGCCTCATGGAAGCTGGCCTCTCGGCTGGCGGGGAGGCGACTGATGGTGTAATAATATAGGCATTTAATTTTGCTGTTGACTTTTACTTTCTAATAATTACAATAGGGTTGTTTCTTGCCTTGGAGGGAGGCCAGGAATCCTACCTATTAATGTGCCTTGGCAGGCAGATGTGCTTACTTTTGACGGGCATGCTTGCAGAACGCACATTTCACAGTCTTTCGCTCGTAACCAAGCCCATCAACAATAAGCAGATAACACTTGATTTTCTTTTTAAGTTGTTATAAATTACAGCATTATCTCTTGAAAAGGGAAGCTCCAGGAGGAGGGGTATGACTGAGGCCAGCGAGGGAAGGATTACAATAGGTTTCAAGAAGCCCGAACTCCTTGTATCCCTTCAAGAGCGTCCTATCATCAAGTATAAAGGCCCATTAAAGAGGCTCCTCGAAGAGAAAAAATTCCAGGTTACTGCCACTATTGACCAGAATTGGTACCCGGGTAACATACCCTGTAGGGTAGCATGCCCCATAGGCACTAATGCCAGGGGGTATTCCAGGGCTATTGCCGAAGGAAAATACCAACTCGCTTACCTTCTCGCCAGGCAAAACAACCCCTTTGTCTCCGTTTTGGGAAAGGTCTGCAGTGCACCCTGTGAACCTGCCTGTCAGAGGGGCAAGGTGGACGAACCTGTGTCCATAAGGGCCCTGAAGTACTTTGCCGTGGAAAAGAATACCCTCAGCACCAAAGAAGTCTACCGCTGGTTAAACAAGAAGAAGTCAAAAATCCTCCTGGCCAAAAGAGATAAACCTCCCAGGGTTGCTGTGGTGGGGGCTGGCCCTGCAGGTCTTTATGCTGCCCATGACCTGGCCCTTATGGGCTACAAGGTAAAGGTCTTCGAGGCCTCAGGACAGCCAGGAGGCATGCTCAATATTGTCCCCTCCTACAGACTTGATAGAGAGGACATTAAAAGGGACATAGAGGGCATCCTCTTCCTGGGCATAGAACTGGAAACGAATAAGTCCTGTGGAAGGGATTTTGGCATAAATGAACTCCTTAAGGAGTACGATGCGGTACTTCTGGCCCCTGGTCTCCAGAAAAGTAAGACTTTGAATATACCAGGCATCCAACTGAAGGGGGTCCTCCAAGGGGTAGAGTTCCTCAGAGAAGTAGCGGCCCGGGGGAAGGTAGATTTGGGGAAAAGGATAGTAGTTATAGGGGGAGGCGACATGGCCCTGGATGTGGCCAGGACGGCCTTAAGGCTGATGGGAGAGGGTGGGAAGGTTAGTATAGTATCCTTTGAGGCCGCCAAGGGCTCCAGGCCAGATATGCCCCAGGAGGAGCTCTCTGCCCACCCATGCAACATCGCTGAGGCTGAAGAAGAAGGTGTTGCCTTTCACACCTCTCTCGGGCCCAGGCAGATTATTGGTAAAAATGGTTGGATAAAGGCTGTAGAGTTAGAGGCCGTTCGCACGGTTTATAATGGCCACGGGCGATTTAATCCCACCTTTGAGAATGGTGAAAGGGCGACCCTTGAGGCTGATACCCTAATCCTGGCCCTGGGTCAGGACTGGGACTCCTCTTCCCTGAAGGGAAGCGGGCTTGTGCCTCAGGAAGGTGAAGGACTGGAGATAGACCCCGAGACCTTGATGACCTCCCACCCTGGAGTCTTCCTCTGTGGGGACGCAGTAGGCTCTAGAAGTATCGTAGAGGCCGTTGCCTCTGCTCAGAAGGCCGCACAGTCTATCCACCTCTATCTAGGTGGGAGCGGTTACTTAGGGCTAAATGGTCCTTCTCAGATAGTACCTGTTAAGCACCATGAGAGGATGGATAGGTTCTTGGTACGGACCTCTATAA
>JAUQZZ010000048.1 GCA_030586765.1 Candidatus Brocadiales bacterium
TCAATGGACTCGTCAATGTTTCGGCCACAAAATGGACACTTGCCCGGGTGTTCAGCAATAATTTTCATCCCCAAATCATAGAAATTTGCTAATTCAGCCAATTTGGTTAATGTTGAGAGGCTGATTATCTTGTTGAATTTCAAAATAAATTCCTCTCCAGCAAAACTAAGAAAGAAATCCACTTCGTCCTCAACGTATTGTTTTTCATTACCGGCATAATCTGCAATCGACACGCTGTGACTAAAAATCTTGGAAATAGTATCGTCACGGATATTAATTAGTCGAGGAAGAATAGACTTAATAGGACTTTCTGTCCCAACTCTCTTTAAGCACTCTTTTATAATGGCATCGTACGTATTCTGAATATTAGAAAGCCCCTTTTTATACTCCTTGTTTATGGAAGCCAAAGACTCTTGGGCTTCTAAACGTTTTTCCAAAGCTTCTATATCTCTGATTAGTTTATCTATTTCCTGAGGAATTTTTGCTTCAGGTTTTGTGCAAAGCTTTACTACATTAGTAAGAATATCGTCTAAATCTTTAAGCCCAAGGAGTTTTGCAAAAGCCTGGAATCTATCTTTGGGTTCTACCAGCAGCAAATTCTTCAAAGCATGCTGTAATACAAATGGCTTTGGTGAGTCACACATTTCTGAACTAAATGGCCAATGACTAACGACTCTCTTATCGAAACTTCTTTCTATGTCTTCACCTATTAATTTACCCAACAATTCTTGTTCCCCACCTCCAGTATGGACTATTAAGGAAACAAATGCTGTTTCTGTAGCTGGAAGGTGTAGGTTACGATAAGAGCCCTTATACTCGTCCTTCGCATCTGCGCTTTCCAATTTAGAAGTGGCTCCATATAAAAGCCACTCAAAAGCTTCCGATATACTTGTTTTGCCATAAGAGTTAGGGGCGTATATGAGTGTAAGTCTAGGGTCAAAATCTATGCTCTGCTCCTTATTAAATCCTCTGAATCCTTTAATTGTTATTTTCTTTATTTTCACTGCGTAATACCTCGTAAAGTACTTTGCTCAGCTCAGTCTCCATTGAAGCTAATGGATCGCCTGTACGATATGCCTGCAAAAGTCTTTTGTGGACTGAATCGGACAAATTACTTATTAACTCACTTAGATATTCGTCCTTTCTATTGCTCATAATTTTGATGCTTCCGTTACATTCGCACCTTTTTGCATCATAAATTGAAAACAAAAAGGGGAGGATTTTAATCCTCCCCTTTATATCATCGTAGGAGATAAACTCCTACGCTACATCAAAAGGAACCGTCCTTAACCACCACTGAGGGCGGGTTCGGCTGGGGTCTCAATCTCCTCGAAGGCGAGCTTGCCATCCTCCACCTTTACCCTTATGGTGGCGCCATGGATAAACCTCCCCTGGAGGAGTTCCTCTGCCAGGGGGTCTTCAACCAGATTCTCTATGGCGCGTCTGAGGGGCCTGGCACCAAAGTGTGGGTCGTAACCCTTTTGTATGACGAAATCCAAGGCCTCCTCTGTCAGGGAGAGCTTGATGTTGTAATTGCTCAGCCTTCCCTTCAGGTGGTCCAGTTCTATGAAGATAATTTTCTGCAGGTCTTCTCTGGTGAGGGCCCTGAAGACTATTATCCCATCCACGCGGTTAAGGAACTCTGGCCTGAAGTGTTTATCCACCACCTTCATGAGCTGGTCCTTCATAGTCTCGTAGGACTGTTCTTCAGTGGTCTTCCTGAAGCCCAGACCTGCCTGGTTTTTTATAACCTCTGCACCTATGTTGGAGGTCATGATAAGGATGACGTTGCGGAAGTCCACCTTTCGGCCGAAGCTGTCGGTGAGACGCCCGTCTTCCATTATCTGCAAAAGCATGTTGAAGACGTCAGGATGGGCCTTCTCTATCTCATCCAGTAACACCACAGCATAAGGCCTGCGGCGGATCTTTTCCGTGAGCTGGCCGCCCTCCTCATAACCAATATAGCCAGGGGGGGCACCAATGAGTCTGGAGATATTGTGCTTCTCCATGTACTCGGACATATCTATCTGCACCAGGGCCTCCTCTTCGCCAAACATAAATTTTGCCAGACTCTTGGCCAGGTGGGTCTTCCCCACGCCAGAGGGCCCTATGAAGATGAAGGTGGCCACGGGGCGATTGGGGTTCTTAAGCCCAGCCCTGGAGCGGCGAATAGCCTTGGCCACAGCCTTTATGGCCTCATCTTGACTCACTACCATTGTGTGGAGTTCTTCCTCCAGATGGAGGAGTTTCTTTGCCTCCTCGGATTCAAGCCTGGTAAGGGGTATGCCTGTCATCCTGGAGACAATCTCGGCAACTACATCCTCATCCACAATGGCAGTCACCTCGGAGCACCTCTCCCTCCACTGCTTCTCAAGGGACTCTTTTTTCTTCTTGAGCTTATCGGCCTTGTCCCTGAGTCTTGCTGCCCTCTCAAAGTCCTGAACGGCCACAGCCTCGTCCTTATCCTTCTCCAGCTTCGATATTTCCTCGTCTATGTGTTTAAGGTCTGGCGGCTGGGTCATGTTCTTCAGCCTGACCCTGGCACTGGCCTCATCAATGACGTCGATGGCCTTATCTGGCAGAAACCTCCCTGTAATATAGCGACTGGAGAGTTCTGTAGCGGCCACAAGGGCATTCTCGGTGATTTGAACCTTGTGATGTGCCTCGTACCTATCTTTGAGGCCCTTAAGGATCTCTACCGTCTCTGCCTTGCTAGGCGGATCCACAACAATGGTCTGGAAGCGCCTTTCTAAGGCTCCATCCTTCTCTATATACTTGCGATATTCATCCAGGGTGGTAGCACCGATGCACTGGATCTCCCCTCTAGAGAGGGCGGGCTTGAGGACGTTAGAGGCATCAATGGCCCCCTCAGCGCCTCCTGCCCCCACCAGGGTATGGAGCTCATCTATAAAAAGGATGACATTCTTTGCCCTGCGCACCTCAGACATCACTGCCTTTATCCTTTCCTCAAACTGGCCACGGTACTTCGTCCCTGCCACCATCATGGCCAGGTCCAGGGCAACTATACGACGATCCCTGAGAAGTTCGGGGACGCCAGCCTGGACTATAGACTGGGCTAAACCTTCTACTATAGCCGTCTTGCCTACCCCTGCCTCCCCAAGTAGCACGGGGTTATTCTTCGTACGGCGACAGAGTATCTGGATTACCCTTTCTATAACCTCTTGGCGGCCAATAACAGGGTCCAACTCCCCGTCTCTTGCCTGCTGAGTAAGGTCGCGTCCAAAGGAGTCCAGGGCAGGGGTCTTAGACTTGCCTCTTTTTTCTTCCTTCTCTTGATTCTCACCCTGCTGGGAGGATTCTGCACCTAACAAGTTTATCACCTCTTCTCTAACATCTTCCAATCTTACCCCCAGATTCAGAAGCACCTGGGCAGCTACACCTTCGTGCTCCCTGAGGAGCCCAAGGAGTAAGTGCTCGGTGCCTATGTAGTTATGGCCCAGATTCTTTGCCTCTTCCATAGCATACTCTAGCACCTTCTTTACCTTGGGTGTAAAGGGGAGCTGTCCTACGGAAACAAGGTCAGGGCCCGTTTGAACAATCTTCTCTACCTCCATGCGTATCTTCTTTAACTCAATATCTAGATTCTGGAGTACAGTGGCAGCAACCCCACTGCCCTCCTTTACAAGACCCAGGAGGATATGCTCCGTGCCTATATACTCATGATTATATCTCCTGGCCTCTTCCCGGGCCAAGGCCATTACCTTACGAGCCCTGTCTGTGAATTTATCGAACATGCAACTCCTTCCCTTCTTTTAAGATTAACCCAAACGCTTCCTGACAAAGGAAGCACGTATTACATTCCTTTCCGTAGCCTCCATCTCCTTACCCTCTAACTTCTGGAGATGAGCCGGGAGGGTAAGGATAAAGAGTTCGTTTAGGGTCTCAATAGACACATCATTTATTAAACCAAGATTTACTCCCAGACGCACCTGAGACAAGAGGTGCATGACCTCCTCGGAGGAGAGCATCCTGGCCATCTTGAGCATGCCGTAGGAACGCCAGACTCGGTCCTCTAGTTGATCCTTATTCTCTGTCATCAGGGCGCTTCTAGCCATCCGCTCGTAACTGGTAATCCTGGGCACTACGCTCTCCATAATCTCCACAATCTCTATCTCCGATTTGCCTAGCGTAAACTGATTAGATATCTGGTAAAGGTCGCCCAGCACCTGGGTACCTTCCCCATAAATCCCTCTTACGACCAGGCCCAACTTTCCTACAGCACTAAAGACTTTTTCTATATGATGGGTGAGTCCCAGGGCAGGTAGATGCATCATCACCGAAGCCCTCATTCCAGTCCCCACGTTAGTAGGACAGGCCGTCAGGTACCCAAAGCGTGGAGAAAAGGCGTAATGAAGCTCTTTCTCCAAGATATTATCCAGCTCGTCGATTGTTTTCCACGCCCCTCTTAACTCAAAACCTGAATAGATAACCTGTATCCTTAAATGGTCTTCCTCGTTGACCATCACACTAATGGTCTCTGCCTTGCCAAAGGCTACTCCCCTTTCACCGTCACTACCAGCATGCTCCCTGCTTATAAGCCGTCTCTCCATAAGAAATAGTCTATCCACAGGGCTTATCTGCGAGAGTCTGATATAATGAAGATTTTTAGTTAACTCATTTTCCTTGATTCTTTCTCTTGCTAGCTTCTCTATATCCTTCTTTTGTTCATCATTTGCCCGGCTGAGAAAGGGGAAGTTGGTAAGGTTTCTAGCCAACCTGATCCTTGTGCTTATAACTATATCAGACTCAGGCCCAGTTCCCCTGAGCCATTCGCCTGTCCTATTGTAAAGTTCCCTCAGCATTTTCACTCCCTGAAAGCTCAAAAATACGGTCACGTATCTTAGCAGCCTTTTCGTAGTCCTCCTTCTCTACTGCCTTGTCCAATTCCTTTCTGAGCTGGAGTATTTCATTCTTAACCACCAACTCTTTTCCAGCACGACTTGGCACCTTTCCAATGTGCTGGGAGTTTCCATGCATCTTTTCCAGTAATGGGACAAGCCCCTTCTTAAAGGTGGTATAATCCATGGGGCATCCTAATCTCCCCTGAGAGCGGAATTCCAGATAAGAAAGCCCACAGGCAGGACAAACCGTCTTGGACATCTCTTCTATCTCGGGAGCCACCTGGTTTATGAGACTGGTAAGGATATCGGCCGGTGAAGGCATCTTCACCAACTGGTTGTTCAGGGTATGGGCACATTCCTCACAGAGGTGGCGCTCCCTCTTTTCATTACCACTTATCTCTGTGAGGTGTACCGTAGCGTGCTTTTTGTTGCAGGATTCACACTTCATATCTACTTCTTCTCCCATTTTAACAGGTCCATAACCCGAGCCAGGGATGTACTTCCTTTCTGGATCTCGGCCCTTATCCGATTCTCCTTCTCTAACCAATCCATGGCGTAGTTGGCCATCTCCTTGGCCTCCCTCCTGGAGATGACCATCACACCATCGTCATCTCCCACTATCCAGTCTCCACTATATATTGTAATCCCAGAGATAGTCACAGGTACACCTATTTCCCCAAAGCCCTTAGGCTCTCCAGCATTGGGCATTACCAGCTTGGCAAAGGCAGGAAAGTTTAGCCGTCTGATCTCATAGGTATCTCTTATTGCACCATTTATCACCACCCCTGCCAACCCCTTCTGGATGGCACTATGGGTGGCTAACTCTCCCCAGATAGCAGGGCCCACTCCGCCAGCATCGATGACCAGCACCTGCCCTTCCTGTGCCACGTCAATGGCCTCTACAGGCTTTGCCCAGTCTCCTGGATAGCAGCGCACTGTTAAGGCCCTGCCCACCATCTTCACCCCAGAGACCACGGCCTGGAGCCCTATCAGGCCTCCGGCTCGGTGGCTTCCGTCCGATATATTAGGGGTTGAGACCTTAAGGAGCACCTCCTTCAGGCCATTACCCGAGGTACGCTTATAGAGCTCCGTAGGGATCCTTTTACCCGTCAGCAGGGCCTCTTTTATCTCTTTTGTGGCCTTCTTAGCATCAGGGGCCTTGCTGATGGCGCCTCCCACTATGACTATCTGCGCCCCATAGCGGACGGCCTCTGCAGCATTCTCCGAATTTATCCCACCTGCAACAGCTATAGGAATACTTACCTGGGCCGCTACCTCCTTCAGCCTTCCAAAGGGGTTCAAACCCTTCATCTGGTCGTCCACGGAGGCGTGGATGCTGAGGTAACCTGCACCCCAGTCTTCTGCCTCCTGAGCACGCTTGAGAGGGTCTTCTACCCCCAGGAGGTCTACGCCTATATCTAGTCCGTAATTACGCCCAGCGGAGATACACTCCTTGATGGTAGACTCACAAGCCGCTCCCATCACTATAGCGCTCCTGGCCCCTGCCTTGGCCGCCATCTCCATCTCTATGCGGCCAGTATCCATGGTCTTCATGTCAGCTACTATAGGAAGGGCAGGAAAGACCTCGTGAAGCCTCCTTACGGCATTTAGCCCCTCACTCTTTATTAAAGGGGTACCTGCCTCTAACCAATCTGCACCGCCCTCTGCCGCCTCTTCTGCCACCTTAATGGCCCTGTGCAGGTCTACAAAGTCTAGGGCTACTTGCAGGATGGGAATCATCTCAGTTTTTGAAAGAGCTATCCAAAATAGGAAGCACCACAGCAGTCAGACTCCCAGGTGGTAACCTTTGTTATGGACACCCCCCTGGGCAACCTCTTAGAAAGCTCATTATAAAGGACCTTGGATACGTTCTCCGTAGTGGGATTACGTCTCTTAAAGGGGGCTAAATCGTTTAAGTACTTGTGGTCAAAGCTCTCCAGTATCTCTCCCACTCTATCCTCGACCTCCTTAAAGTCCATGACCATTCCTAGGTCATTAAGCCTTTGGGACTTCAACACCACCTGCACCTTCCAGTTATGACCGTGGAGATTTTCACACTTGCCTTGGTACCCTCTTAAAGAATGGGCCGCAGCAAAATCTGTCTCCACAATCAACTCGAACATAGAATCTCTTGTTGGTAGGCATTGCTGAAAATTTTAGTATGGGCAACAAAACAAATTTTAGCATCGGCTGGATTAAAAGTCAAGGTCTTTGTTATTTCCCCCTCCGCTTAAACTGCTTATCTAGCTCCTCTAAGGAGAAAAAGAGGGTGGTAGGCCGTCCGTGGGGGCAATGGGTAGGCCTGGCGGTTTCCTCCCTTTTCTCTAAGAGGGCATGAACCTCGTAAGGTGTAAGCCTCCGCCCTGATTTTATTGCACCTTTGCAGGCCATGACCTTTATCATCCCATCCAGGATATGGTCATTGAGTTCACCTTCATGGACGTTCTCCAACAAGCCCGATACGAACTCCTTTGCCTCCAAGTCCTTAAGGACCTGAGGGACAGCCCTAACAATGATGCTGTTCCTCCCAAACTCCTCTACCTCCAGGCCTAGTTTATCCAGTAAAGGTTTAAGTTTTATAAGGGTAAAGAAGTCTTCTGGACTCAACTCCAGCAGTTCAGGAATGAGGAGACGCTGGCTAGGCAGGGCTCTCTCTTGGATGGTCTTCTGGATCTCTTGGTAGAGCATGGCCTCATGAAGGGCGTGTTGGTCTATAATGTTTATCCCCCCTGGGGTCTCCTCCACAATATAGTAACCATGGAGCTGAAGGAAGGGACGCTGCTCTATACTGGGCCTCTGCTGCTCCTTAGGTACAAAGGTGGAAACAGATGGCCGTGAGACTGCCTCCCCAAAGGCTACTCCACCTTGTGGTACCGGCCTGGGAACATCCTTGGGGAGCGCTGAAAAGCTAGGCATGAATTGGTTCAGGGCCTTCCGTAGGGCCTGCAGAACCTGGGCGTGGACCTGAGCAGGCTCCCTAAAACGGACCTCCATCTTAGTAGGATGAACGTTAACGTCCACATAGCCTGGGTCTACCCTGAGGGACAAAAAGACAAAGGGAAACCTCCCTGGGGATAAGAGATTCCGGTAGGCCTCGTTTATGGCGTGGGTAAGGTTACTATCCCTCACACTCCTTCCGTTAAGGAAGATAAACTGCATCCTGGTATTGTTGCGGCAGTAAGCAGGAGGTAAGGCATAACCCGCCACTTCCAGTCTAGACTCCTTGGAATTCAGGGGTATGAGGTCACGGGCAAGGTCTTCGCCAAAGAAGGAACCTATCCTATCCCTGAGTCCTGAGGCGGATGGAAGGTTAAAGACCTCCCTATCATTGTGGACAAGGAGGAAATGTATCTCTGGGTGGGACATGGCAATCCTGGTAAGCACCTCAGATATATGCACCATCTCTGTAGGGGTAGCCTTAAGGAATTTTCGCCTGGCAGGGACATTGTAAAAGAGTTCCCTCACCTCTACCTGCGTCCCTTCGGGCGCACCTACGTACTTTAGCTCCTTACGGTTTCCACCCCCGACCTCTATCTCTGCTCCTGCCGCAGAACCCCTGGCGCAGGAGACTATCCGTGCCTGGGATACAGCGCCGATGCTGGCCAGGGCCTCTCCCCTAAAGCCCATAGTGGCTATGCCCTCCAGGTCCTCCAGGGAGTTAATCTTGCTGGTTGCATGTTTTAAGAAAACCATGGAGAGGTCCTCGGGGCCCATCCCTACTCCATTATCCACCACCCTGATGAGGGTCTTGCCGGCCTCCACCAGTCCTACCTCTATGCGGGTAGAGTCTGCATCTATGGAATTCTCTACCAACTCCTTCACCACAGAGGCAGGCCTCTCAATGACCTCGCCCGCCGCTATCTTGTTGACAATGGTTGGTGTAAGGAGATGTATCCTGGACATCCTGTTGCTTCCAGCCTTAAGGACCTTTACCCTCTAGCCCCCTGACTATCCTCTCATACCTTTTGCCATGACTGGAGACCTCCACCCTCCTAGAGTTGGGGGATTCTATAGAGAGGGAGACCTCCAAGTATTCTTCAGGCAGGCTTCCTTCTACCCTGTCTGCCCATTCCACAATGGATACCCCATCTCCCCAGAAGAGCTCGTCGCAGCCCAGATTATACATATCCTCAGGACCATCCAGCCGATAGGCATCAAAGTGATAGATAGGAATCCTGGCCTTATATTCTGCTATTATCAGGAAGCTGGCACTTCTTACCTCTCTGGAATCCTTCATCCCTAGACCCAGGCCTATGCCCTTTACCAGCGTCGTTTTCCCCGAACCCAGGCTACCAAAGAGGGCTATCACATCCCCTGGCTCTAAGAGTGAACCTATCCTCTGACCAAGCCTCATGGTATCCTCTGGACTATGGGTAGTGGCAGTAAAAGCCAACCTTGTGTGACTAGCGATGTTCATATCCTTGGGGTTTCATGCACCTAAGTCTGCCATCCTTTCCCTGAAGGAAAAGGCCCTTCTGTTTACGGATATGGCCTATCCTGGTTATAAGGACCTTAATAGGGTTTTTCTCCAGGAGCCTCCTGGCACTGGGCTCTCCTAAGGTAAACAGTAGTTCATAATCCTCCCCGTCAGTGAGGGCATGGTGAAGGGGTGATAGCCTGGTGGTTCTGGCAAGTCTATAAGCTGCCTGGGATATGGGTATGGTCTCCTGGTAAAGAACTGCCCCCACCTGGCTCTCCTCCAGGATGTGGCCCAGGTCTATAGATAAACCATCGCTTATATCTATCATGGAATGCACTGGGAAATTCTTGTTGAGGTAGAGTCCTTCTGCCAGCCTCGGTTCGAAACTAAGATGTCTTCCCAGTATAGAACCTCCCAGAGTGCCTGTAACCATTATAGCGTCCCCGGGCCTTGCCCCTGAGCGCAGCAGGGGGTGCAGGCCTTCCGTCATCCCCAGTACCGTAACGTTAATACATAGGGGGCCCTTGCCACTAACGGTATCGCCCCCTACTATTGTTACACCGTACTTGGTGGCCATGTCTTGCATCCCCCGGAAGAGTTCCTTTGCGAAGCCCATCTTGGTGAAGCGGGGGAAGGCTATCGAGACCAGGGCCAGGGTAGCCTTACAGCCCATAGAGGCGATATCGCTTAGACCACAAGCCACCGCCTTCCTCCCCACCTCCCTGGCTGTGCAGTGCCTTAACTGGAAGTGGGTTCCGTCCAGGAGGGTATCCGTGGTAAGGAGACAGAGACCTTTTTGCCCTAACCGAACCGCCGCACAGTCATCTCCTATGCCTACCACTACATTTCTGGACGCCCCCTGTATGCTTCTAAGATATTTAATATACGCCCTTTCTCGCATAGAATTTGTTGCCTAGTTGCATTATATCTGGGAAAGAGGAAATTTCTATTTGATTTTTAGTTTCCCTTTTGCTAATAGTTTTAGTTTAGCCTATGGCTGTCATTGCAACAACGGATAGAGTAAAAAAGATAATCTCCCTCCTGGAAAAGGAGTATCCCCGAACCAGACTTGCACTAGAGTCTAAAAGCCCCCTAGAACTCTTGGTGGCACTGATTCTGGCAGCCCAGTGCACCGATGAACGCGTAAACCAGGTAACGAAGGGACTTTTTAAGAAGTACCGCAGTGCCAGGGACTATGCCGTGGCAAATCTGGCCACATTAGAGGAAGAAATCCGTCCTACAGGCTTTTACCGTAATAAGGCCAGAAGTATAAAGGCCTGTTGCCAGGCAATAGTGGAAAGCTTTGGAGGCCAGGTGCCTGATAGACTTGAAGACCTCCTGAGCCTCCACGGCGTAGGAAGGAAGACGGCCAACATCCTCCTGGGAAATGCCTTCGGGGTGCCTGCCATAGGGGTAGATACCCATGTAGGGAGGGTATCACAACGGATAGGTCTGAGCAAATATCAAGACCCTGATAAAATCGAGGAGGACCTTTGTGCAGTAGTACCCAGGCAGAAGTGGGTAAGATTCTGCCACCTCCTCCAGGACCACGGCCGAAAGGTCTGCGTTGCCAGAATACCCCTCTGCTATCAATGTGTTATAATTAAACTCTGTGATTATCCCGATAAGACGCTGAAACCAATAAAATGAATATCACTTGTGTTGGATGTGGATACGTGGGTCTGGTAGTGGGAACCTGCCTGGCAGACCTGGGTAACGAGGTTATCTGCGTGGATGTAGATAGGGAGAAGATATCGAAACTAAAGAAGGGCATAATTCCCATCTTTGAGCCTGGCCTGGAGCACATACTCCATAGAAACACAAAGGAGGGAAGGTTGAGTTTTAGCACCAATATTAAGAAGGCCGTGCGCTTCGCACAGGCAATATTCATAACGGTGGGAACACCTCCAGACCAGAATCACAGGGCTGACCTCACGGCTGTAGAGAGAGTGGCGAAGGAGATAGGAAGGTATATGAACTCCTACAAGGTGATAATAAATAAAAGCACTGTACCCGTAGGCACAGCCACAGAAGTGGCCAAGGTCATTAAAAAGGCCCTGAAAAGACCCGTAGAGTTTGATGTAGTATCAAACCCAGAGTTCCTTAGGGAAGGAGAAGCGATTAAAGATTTTATGAATCCCGATAGAATCGTCATCGGTATAGATAATCCCAGGGCCAGGCCTGTATTAGAATCTATATACAACACTATTGCAGGTCCTGATAAGCCCATCATCTTCACCAGTACAAGTAGCGCAGAGGTAATCAAATATGCTAGTAACGCCATGCTAGCAACACGCGTCTCCTTTATGAATGAGATAGCCCAACTCTGCGAGAAGGTAGGAGCCGATATAAAAGAAGTGGCACTGGGGGTGGGATTGGATAATCGGATAGGCCCCAATTTCCTTCAGGCCGGGGTAGGCTACGGCGGTTCCTGCCTGCCCAAGGATGTAAAAGCCCTCTCTCAGACCATGAAAGGTCTTAAACTTAAACCCAGGATTGCTGATGCTGTAGACAAGGTAAACCAGGAACAGAGAATTATAGTGG
>JAUQZZ010000243.1 GCA_030586765.1 Candidatus Brocadiales bacterium
TTTCTATGGTGAGGGACTGAGCGCCATCAGATAGGGCGTGGTCTGGGTCAGGGTGGACCTCGATAAGGAGTCCGTCGGCCCCGGCTGCCAAGGCAGCTAAGGCCATATGTGGTACTAGATACCATTTACCTGTAGCATGGCTGGGGTCGCAGATTACAGGTAGGTGGCTAAGGCGTTTGACCATAGGGATGGCGCTGAGGTCCAGGGGGTTGCGGGTGGCTACCTCAAAGGTGCGAATGCCACGCTCACAGAGTATTACCTCTTTGTTCCCTTTTCCCATGATGTATTCGGCGGATAGTAGCCATTCTTCGATAGTGGCGGACATGCCCCTTTTGAGGAGGCAGGGTTTATCTATCTTGCCCAACTCCTCCAGGAGTTGATAATTCTGCATATTTCTGGTGCCTATCTGCAGAATGTCAGCATAACGGTAAACCAGTTCCACATCAGCAGGGGTCATTACTTCAGTTACGACCTTTAGGTTGGTCTGGGCACCTACTTCTGCGAGCATCTCCAGCCCCTCCTTTCCCAGTCCCCTGAAGCTGTAAGGAGAGGTACGGGGTTTAAAGGCCCCTCCCCTCAAGACCTTTGCCCCTGCCTCCTTTACTGCCCTGGCGGTCTTGAGTAGTTGTTCCATGCTCTCTATAGAACAGGGCCCAGCCATAACTACAACCTCCTGTCCGCCAATCTCTGTATCACCCAGTTTGATATGTGTATCGGTCTTCTTGAACTCCCTGCTGGTAAGCTTATAGGGTTTACTGATACGTAGGGTGTAATCTACACAGGGTAGCCTCTCTATAAATTCTGGAAGTTCCGAAGGTATATGGGTACCTACGACACCGATAACGGTCCTTTCTTCTCCCGTAGACACGTGCCCTTCGAGCCGATGCTCTCTCAGGCGTGTCAGTACCTCTCGGATGTCTTCTTCCGTTGAATCCTTTTTTAGTACAACAATCATCTAGACCCTTCTGCTGGAAGACTAGCTGGCAATAGGGGAGTCTGCTAATAGCTATTTATCTATTATTATGGCTTATAAGGACTTAAGTTTACTCTAAAAAACCCCACTTTTCAAAGATTTTCTTTTGATTCTAAAACAACTATTTATTGTAGCTTTTGTAGAATGAGACCTCTGAAAAAGTCTGTAAGTCCTCCAATTTTCCCCTCCCTTGATGGGA
>JAUQZZ010000049.1 GCA_030586765.1 Candidatus Brocadiales bacterium
GCTATGCAGACCAGTACGCTGACGCAGAATTCCTTCGTCTGCTGGGCCACCCGGTGGCAGTCAATGCGGACTTGGGCCTAAGGATTTATGCAAGGATTAAAGGTTGGTCTACTATGGATTTCTAAGACCCTTCGGTAGTGGGTCTCAGGCGGTGGGCTCAGCCAAAACCGTTCAGGGTCCTTTTTCTACCCCTTGGAAATCTTCCAGGATAAATCCCTTGGGGTCGGCATTAGACTTAGGGCTAGCCCCTATCTCTACTTTACTAGAAGATTTGGTGTCCTCTTTGACCTTGGCAACGGGCTTTTCCTGCTTTTCCTCTTTGGAGGGGGCATGCTTTGCGGTGGATTCCTCGGCCTCCCCTGTTTCACCTATTCTCTCTTTAAGCTCATCCACCAGGCGCCGCACCCTGGATAAAGAACTTTTCATGGAGTCCTGATATTGTATGAGCTCCAGCTGCATCTTTTCCATGCTGGAATGCTTCTGCTCCAACTGGGTGACCTTGGTAGAGGTGGTGGAGGTCTCCTTAGAGAGGTCTGTCAGGCGTTTTTCCAATTCCTGGTTTGTCTGCCCTAGTGTTTCTACCTGCTTATTTACCTCTGTTACCTTCTGCTCAAGGGTACGGATCTTCGCGTTTTGTTCCTCTATTAAGGAGCATCCGGAAAGGCATACACAGAGGATAAAAAAGGCGAATCTGCTCATCGAGTTGGCTCCTTTGTAACCACCTTATTATATATACCGAATTCTTTTGCTGCCTGTCGGCTGAGGCCCTTTTTGTTGTAACAGGTGCCTAAGTTTTTATGGGCCTCTGGCAGGTTTGGGTCTATTTCCAGGGCCTTTTGATGTTGGCTGATAGCCTTGTCCAGCATCCCTTGCTTACTATAAACTAGACCCAGTCCATTATGTGCCCTGGCCATCTTGGGGTCCAGCTCAAGGGCCTTCTCATACTCTGCGGCGGCTCCATCCAGGTCACCCTCCTCCTGCATGAGATTTGCCATATTGTAATGCATAAGGGCCTTCTTATCCCTTTGAGGATAGAGTTCAGCCGCATTCCTCAGGACTCTAATGGCACTATCATACATCTGCTGCCCTTTGTAGGCAAGCCCTAGACTTTCGTAGTCCTTAGCAAGGGAAGGTTTCAGTCTCAGAGACCTCCCCCAGTAACCCTTGGCCTCCTCCTGGAGGCCCTGATTGTAGTATGAAAGACCCTGGGAATCATAAGAGCCTATCTGGGAGATTTTAAACTCCAGGGCCTTCAGCCCATGAGACACGGCCTCTTCCTTCTTATCCTGTTTATAATAGATATTAGCCAGGTGGCTGTGTACCTCTCCCTTTTGTAGAAATTTACTATAGGGAAGAAGGGCCAAGGCTTTTTCAAAGTTGTCCCGGGCCTCCTCCCACTTACCAGACCTCTTTGTTGCTATGCCCAGGCCCTTATGGGCCATTGCCAGGTCAGGTTCTATCTCAAGGGCCTTATTGAATTCCAATACCGCTGCTTCCACCATACCTTTCCTGTAATACGCCCTACCAAGGTTGATATGGATTCTTGCCAGACGAGGGGCAGTGTCTAAGGCCGCCATATACTCCGTAATAGCCTCATCCAGCCTTCCCTGCCCTATATAGACCACCCCAAGGTTATTATGCACCCTGGCAGAACGAGGGCGGATATCCAGTACTTCTGTATACATTTTGACGGCCTCCGCCAGCATGTCCCTGCGTAGATAAATATCTCCCAATAGGGCCTTCGCCTCAGCACTCTTGGGATAGAGAAGTAAGACCTTTTCCACCTCTCTGGTAGCCCCTTCCCAGTCCTCCTTTTTGGCAAAGACTCTGGATACAACCAGCCTGGCCCTCAATTGGTCTGGATTAATCTCCAGGGCCTTCTTAGATTCCGATAGCGCCTCCTCCAGGTACTTCTTCTTTAGATAGGCCTCTGCCAGCCTGAGGTGAATCTTCTGGTGCTTCTGCCCTTCGGGATTACTGTTAAAGAGCTCTCTGAAGGATGCCCTGGCCTCTTCCAGGAGCCTATTCTCCACATCCGCCTTAGGCGGATTGTCTTCTCTCATAAGGTCTAGGGAGTCCTCTATTACCCTCTTCCACAGGGATGCCGCCTCACTCTTCTCCCCCTTTGAGTAATGGTCTAAAGCAAGGGATCTCTCCCTGGGCAGCCTCTCCTGGAGTTCCTGTACAGTAGGGGTCTTGTGAAAGGCGGCCTTAGGGCCAGAGGTTGTCAATTGATAGGGGTCTGTCTCAAGAACCTTCTTAAAGTGGGTTATAGCTTCTCCACCCATACCGGCATCATAGTAGGCCAAAGCCAGTTTACTATGGAGCCTGGCCCTATGCTTGGTGTCCTGGACTTTATAGAGGCCCAGACCCTTCTTGTACTCAGAAGCGGCATCCTCCAGCATCCCTTTCGATAGATATATGTCGGCCAGATATTGGTGGGTCTCAGGAAGGTTTGGGTTAAGCTCCAGGGCTAACTTTAATTCAGAGAGGGCCTCTTCCAGCATACCCTCTTCCTTGTAAGCCAGGCCCAGATTGGTGTGGACTATCTCGCTATTTGGGTTCAGCTCCGCAGCCTCTTTATATTCGGATATAGCTTGCTGGTGCCAGCCCAACTTCCAGTAGGCATTGCCCAGGTTATTATGGGCATCTGCATACTTACTACCTAGCTTTATGGACGCCTGGAATTGCCCTATGGCATCTTCCAATCGGCCCTTGTCCATATACACATTCCCTAAGGCACTATAGAGTTCTGCTGAGGGTGGACCAATATCAAGGGCCTTCTTAAACTGCGTCTCAGCCTTATCCATATCTCCCTTCTTATAATAAGCTATTCCAAGATTCAGATATACCCTGGAAGAGCCTGGAGATAATTCTATTGCCTCCTGGAACTCCCCGAAGGAGTCGTCCAGCTTACCTTTGTCATAATAATAGAGACCTTTATAATTATGATAGTTTGATAGGGTTTTAGGGTCAGGACTACTAGCACAAGAGGTCAAAGAGAGGCAGCTTAGTGTAGCTATAAAGAAGGGGAAGCACCAAGAGGTCTTTAAAGTTCTTTCCCCTCTTGCTGCCAGGACGGCAGGATAGACTTTATTGGGTCGCATCACTACTGCTAATATCTTTCGGACCCTCTTTCTTGGGAAGCAGGTATCTCTACGGATATAGCCCTTGCACGTTTTTTCTTTATAACGCTGAAGTAAACATTAACAACTATCGCTATTATGGTTAGTACTATAAGAGCAGGGAGAAAGAAGAATTTCATACGGTTTGTCATAATGAGGCCTCTTTTAGGAAACAGAGGATAAAAATCTTCATTCTTCCTTCTCTCCAGAAATTTCTTCCTCGGTGGCTTTCTCCTCTGGGGCGGCCTTTTCCCCCTGGGTCTTCTCTACCACAGGTCTTTCCACCAAGACCTTATTCAGTCTTTTCTCAAAGCCTTTGGGAGATAGCAGGTACAGGCTGGTGATTAGAAGGGCAAAGCCCGAGACCAGGCACGCTGCCACAAAGAAGAACCCGCTAAGTCTGCTTAACAAATTAGAGGTCATTATGCTTCCAGAGAGTTCCTGAAGTGTATCTAGTAAGGCATTAACCATGTTAGCCTCCCAAGGTTTTCCTGGAAAGAATTGAATTTCGACATATTTTTGGGGAGGTTTTCCCCCCTTTTTTCCCTTCTTTCGGCGGGCATAGAATCCCAAAACCCCTCCTTTTAAACTTACGATACTTCCCAGAGCTAGCCCCTTTTAGGCCAAAACTAGCCGTTAACATAGCATCATCCATGGCCATTGTCAAGGACGTTAAGGAAGGGATTATCTGCAGGTAGAATACGGTTAAGGGTTATATCCTTGTGAAAAGTTAGGGGGTTACTGAAAGAATCTGAAGAATATTACTACTATGGCGGTGGCCACTATGCAGGTGACTATCGTGGTGGTTGTCCCTGCCAGGAACCACGTCCTGGCGGTTATGGGGTACTTGGTTCTTTCGCTTATTGAGACAACGACTATATTTGGGGTGGCGCCTACAATGGTGCCGTTTCCACCCAGGCCCACACCCAGGGCCAGGGACCACCAGAGGGGCATGGCATTTATTCCCTGGCTCTCCAGGTGCTGGATAATGGGTATCATGGCTATGGTAAAAGGGATATTATCCACAATGGCTGAACTAATAGCCGACACCCAGAAGAGGAGGACGCAGGCTAACATGAGATTGCCATGGGCATAAACAGCAAACTTTTCCCCTACTATATCAAGGATACCTGCCTTCTCTATCCCGCCCACGCAGACAAAGAGGGCAATAAAGAAGAGGAGGATACTCCAGTGAACCTCCTTAAGTATGTCGTCAGGATGAGGTTGAATCCAGAGTAAGGCTATAGCCAACCCCAGGAAGGCAACGCTGGAGGGTAAAAGACCCAGCTTGCCCTGGAGGAAGAAGAGGAGGAGCACTATGCCCATGCATATAAGTATCTTTCTGATACCCTGCCAGTCATGGACGGCTGCATTTTCATCCATTTTGAGGAGCCCCTCGATATTTTCAGGCTTTTTGGCCAGGTCCTTCCTCATGACTACCTTAATAACATAGAGTCCTACCACCACAATTACCGCAGTAGGTGGACCCAGGTGGACAAGAAAGTCATTGAAGGTTAACCCGGTTACAGAACCTATCATCATGTTGGGTGGGTCTCCCACCAGTGTTGCTAGCCCTCCTATGTTGCTAAGAAGGGCCTCCGCCATAAGCATAGGGACGGGATTTAACCCGAGTATCTCGCATACGACCACTGTTACAGGGGCAAACATCACAACACAAACAACATTAGCCACCATGGTAGAGACCACCGCAATAACAACACCCAGGAGCGCCATAAGGCGCCACGGGTCACCCATAGTCCTCTTAGCTGTAATAATAGCTAAGTACTCAAAGAAGCCCGTCTTCTGGAGCATCGCCACGATAACCATCATGGCTACAAGGAGGCCTATGGTATGCCAGTCAATGACCCTGACAGCATCGTCCTGGGAGAAGAACCCTAGCCAGTGGCCGGCCAGGACCATGGCCATTGCCCCCGCTACAGCGGCGATAGTGCGGTGGATTATCTCGGAGAGGATGGCTGTATAGGTGATGACAAAGATAATCCCAGCCACACCCACACTAAGGGGTATCTGCTCCAGGCGCTCAAACTTCTGGGCCAAGAGCACCCCTACGCCAGCGGTGACCAGAACCACAAAGATGTAGGTAAGGGTCCTCCAAGAGCTGGTTCCTGAAAGGGCACTACTTGAGGAGGGTTGCATAATTTTTATCCTTTAACCAGTAACAAGGGCATCCTTATCCTAAGAATTGGGGAAAAAGAATAACATCAGAGAGGGACATTGTCAAGAAAATACATGATACCCCCAAAATGGACACAGGTCTGCTCACGTTTTACATCTTGGGCACTTTTTAAGGAAGGTCAAGGGGGCTTGAGGTGCTCTATTATACCCTAATGAAAGCGCTAAAAATAAGGCGAATCTGCCGTTATTGTGGCGGCCATGCCTCTGACATGGGGGCTGTCTATCGCTATCTAAGACGCACTGTTTTTATAGAGATTTCTAAAGGTCTCTAAAAAATAATTTCTCCCTTGACCTTTGTTTTAATTGGTATATGATAAAAGTTTATAAGACTTGTAGGGATAGTCATGCCAGAGGCATATCCACCTTTGGCGAACAGTCACAAGAGCTGTCCTGCTAAGGTCTTAAGGGTTACAAGACGGATAAGCGGCCCTAGAAAGGGCCACCTTATCCCATTGTTGTTTTTCAGAGGTCTATATAATATATAATGTGTTTTTATATCTTTTTTGAGGATACGCCAGGCCATTTACAGAAATGGGGTGAACTTTTGGTATGGCGAAGATTTTGATTACAGGGGAGGAGTCCTTAAGGGAGTCCTTAAGGAGATTCAAGAAGATGTGCGATAAGGAGGGGATAGTAAACCAGTCAAAACGCGGCGCCTATTACGAGAAACCTTCTGACAGGCGGCGTAGAGAGGAAAACCGGAGGCTTAAGAACATAAAGAGGGCCCAGTACAAGGTAGGTTTCAGTAGTAGAATAAGCTTCAGCAAATAAATTCCGCTAAACCCCCACTTAAGCGCAGTATTTTATTTTGTTCTTAGGGTCTTAACAGGCACGGTCCGCCAGGACAACCTGGAGGCATCGCCCCAGAGGAGTTCCAGGTCATAAAAGGTCCTGGTTTCCTTATCAAAGAGGTGGACGATTACATCGCCGTAGTCTATGAGTATCCATTTAGCGTCCTGATAACCCTCTATACCAAGCTGTCTTATCCCTAGTGCCTTTGCCTGCTTTTCTATCTCCTCGGCGATGCTTTGAAGTTGTCTCTTGTTAAAGCCACTACATATAACGAAGTAGTGGGTAAAAAAGGTCAACCTCCGCAGGTCTAGAATAAGGATATCCTCTGCCTTTTTACTATCGGCTAGCTGGGCACAGAGGATGGCGATTTCTTCTGGTTCTACCGTGGATTCTCCTTTTACAATGGCCAGAAATCAGTAAAAAGACCTCTTTTTCTATCCCCCCAATCTTATTGATGCCCCTAGCGAAGGTGTAGAAGGGCCTCTATCTTTGGGGAATAATTCACTACCGCTCCTGCAAAGACTACGGAAACTATAGCCATTAATTTTATTAATATATTCAGCGAGGGTCCAGAGGTGTCTTTAAAAGGGTCGCCCACCGTATCCCCCACCACAGCCGCCTTGTGGGCGGCAGAACCCTTACCTCCCAGGTGCCCCCTCTCGATGTATTTCTTTGCGTTGTCCCAGGCTCCACCCGCATTGGCCATGAATATGGCCAGGAGAAAGCCTGTGGCCAGGGAACCTACCAGAAGCCCCATAACCCCTGACACTCCTAATATTAGCCCAATGGTTATAGGTATCAGGAGGGCTAGTAATGCAGGCACCATCATCTCCCTCTGGGCGCTGCGGGTGCTTATGGCCACACAGGCGGCATAGTCGGGCTTAGCCTTCCCCTCCATAATACCAGGGATCTCCCTGAATTGCCTCCTTACCTCTTCTACCATCTTGGAGGCGGCTCGGCCCACAGCCCTGAGGGTCAGGGCGCAAAAGACGAAGGAGGTCGTAGCGCCCAGGAGAATCCCTACTAGCACCTTGGGGTTCATGAGGGTGACGTTGTAATAGGTCATAAAGTCAGTGACGCTGGCCGCGTGAACGCTTACGGAGCCTCCTGGAAGTGCTATAGACTCCACCCCGCCTCTTTGCAGGGCCACATGGATTTCCCCCACATAGGCGGCCAGCAAGGCCAGGGCGGTAAGGGCGGCAGAGCCTATGGCAAACCCCTTTCCTGTGGCAGCAGTAGTATTGCCCAGGGCGTCCAGGAGTTCTGTCCTCTCCCTCACCTGGGGAGGCAGGCCGCTCATCTGGGCGTTACCGCCAGCATTATCGGCCACAGGCCCATAGGCGTCAGTAGCTAGGGTAATACCCAGGGTTGAAAGCATACCCACAGCAGCAATTCCTACCCCGTAGAGGCCCATATTAATGTCAGAAAAGCCCCCTGCCAGGGCGAAACTGAGGAGTATGCCCAGGGATATAGTTATACCTGCCATGGCTGTAGAGAGCATCCCTGTAGATATGCCCCCTAGAATTACTGTGGCTGGTCCTGTGAGGGACTGGCCAGCTAACTCTCTGGTGGGTGAGTAGGCATCAGAGGTGTAGTATTCAGTGATTCTGCCAATAATTACTCCTGCAATAAGTCCAGCAGCTATAGAGCCCCAGAGGCCCATGTGTTCTGGTATAAGGGAGTATATAAGGATGCCAGAGACCACAAGGATAAGTAAGGAACTGAGGTTTACCCCCCTGCCAAAGGCCTTGAGGAGTTCCTTTTGAGTGGCATCCTCTGAGGTCCTTACTACATAAAAGCCCATAATGGATAGCATTATACCCAGGCCTGCCACGGCCATAGGCAGTGCCACCCCCTTTACGCCTAGTCCTGCTGTTACCCCCAGGGCATTGGAGGCCAGGATAGAGCCATAGTAGGATTCGTAGAGGTCTGCCCCCATCCCTGCCACATCACCCACGTTATCCCCAACGTTATCGGCTATTACAGCAGGATTTCTGGGGTCATCCTCAGGGATATTTGCCTCTACCTTTCCCACCAGGTCAGCTCCCACATCGGCCGCCTTGGTATATATGCCCCCTCCTACCCTAGCAAAGAGGGCCTGGGAGCTGGCCCCCATTCCAAAACAGAGCATACTCAGGACTATATGCTCTAGTGTTAGATTGGTGTAATGGCGGAGGATGAAGAACCATAGGGAGAGGTCAAGGAGGGCTAATCCTACTACTACGAGGCCCATCACGGCACCGCTATGAAGGGCTATCTGGAGTCCGCGGTTAAGGGATTGTTTTGCCCCCTGTGCGGTCCTGGAGCTTGCCTGGGTAGCTATCTTCATGCCCAGGAAACCAGCCAGTCCTGAGAGGGTGCCTGCCATAAGGAAGCCAAAGGGTGCCAACTTTGACTGTATTTCCAGTCCAAAGGATAGGAGGGACAGGATTAGCGCTGTAACGATAAAAAATGCCCCTACTATCTTGTATTGTTGTTTTAGGTATGCATAGGCCCCTTCCCTGACGTGGTTGGCTATCTCTATCATTATGTCGCTCCCTGGGGGAGATGCCATTACGTCCCTGTAGAACTTTAGGGCAAAGACGAGGCCCAGGAGGGCACCCATGGGTGCCAGGTACCATACTATGGGGAGCTTCTCCACTACCGGGTCTTCTACCCCTCCTCCATAAGCGATTCCGCATAGACTTATACCAGCTAAGGCCAATAAAGACGCTAAGGGACTCTTTAGCAGTTCCATCTCCTGTATCCTTTCCTGAGAGTTCCCGTTAAGTTTGTAGTTAGGGGTTATTATAACCTTTCTATTAAAAATTAATAGAGGGAGAAAATTGTGTTGAATTTTCCCCCTTTCTTTGCTTTACTTATAGCCCTTAGCGTAGCTTTGAGGGAGGGTTTCAGATTTAAACAGAATTCGCTATCTATGTCAATACCATAGGAGGAGGGGTTGGCGGTGAAGAAGCTATTTAGATTTATCATACCTAAGTACCCTTATTACAACATATACAGCAGGATAAAGATGCCCCCAAGAGGCGCTGTTAGTGTGGCTACTGCGGTAGCGCATAAGGGGGATTTTCAGGTAGAAATAATCGATGAGAATAATTTCAGTGGGGTTCTGGACCACAGGATTATCCAGGAACAGAGACCAGCGGATTTTGTGGGCCTATACGGAGGACTGACCTCTACCATACCCAGGCTCTATCAAGTTGCCTCTTATTATCAAGGCCTGGGTGTTCCCACTGCAGCGGGGGGAAACCATATTAACGCCAAGAAGGAGGAGGCACTGAGCTCGGGCGTGGACATAGTAGTGATGGGTGAGGGCGAGCACTCTCTGCCCGAGGTAGCTGAGGCCCTGGCCAGGGGTGGGGACCTGGGCTCTATACCAGGCATAGCTTTTGTAAAGGATGGACAGATAATTGATACTAAAAGGCGTCTACCCATACAAGACTTAGATGGACTACCTTATCCAGATTTCAACCTCTTCAGGGACCTCCAGACCCGCATCAAATTCATCCCCCTGGGCAGGACCAGGGGGTGTAACTTTGTCTGTGAGTTTTGTGCCGTTAATCAACACCTGGGGGCCACCAGGGCCTGTTCCCCCGGCTACGTGATGGAAGAGATAATTAAATCTGTAGAGAAGGGTTGCAAGGATTTCTTCTTTACAGACGATAACTTTGCCCAGTACAGGGATAGCACGGTAGAGCTATGTAAATCTATTGTCCAGTACAAGAAGAAGATTGGACAAAGGCTCTATTTTGCTGTGCAGGTAAGGGCTGATCTGGCCAGGGACACAGAACTCCTGAACCTGATGAGAGACGCTGACGTAGAGACCCTATGCATTGGTTACGAATCCCCTATAGAGGAAGACCTAAAGAACATGAAGAAGGGGCTTAATCTCCAAAAACTGGATGAGTATACCCAGACCCTCAAGAATCACGGCTTTTTTATCCACGGCATGTTTATCTTTGGCTACCCCACCTTCGGGGACTCCAAATGTAAGTTAGAGATGTCTATTGCCCAGAGGGCGGAGAGGTTCTGGGATTTCATAAGAAGGAACAAATTTGACACAGTCCAGGTAGTCAAACCTGTTCCCTTGCCAGGGACTATCCTTGAGAAGAAGTTGAGGAGTGAAAATAGGCTCTATCCTCTAGAGATGGTGGATTACAGTAAATACGATGGAAACTGGCTGTGTTTTGAACCTGACCCAGATATAGACCCAAAGGAACTTATGTTTGAGACGGAAAAGCTGTTAAAGAGGTTCTATAGTTACTGGTATTTTGTGAAGCTTCTTTGTCAGATGCCCATTTATCCCTTTGAGGCAACATATCGTTTCTTTGGAAGATTTATACCTGAGCTACTGCACCCGTCAGAAGGGTTCAGGGGGTCCCTCGGTGCTGCCATCCGCAAGAGCTTTCATGTGATTAAAAGGGACTTGGATAGGAGATTCCGAAACGCCAGGCTTAGATTGGGGGGAAGGTTAATATTAAAGAAGTGGAGAGTAGATTTCCAGAGGGAGAAATTCTTTGATTCCCTGGAGAAGGCAAGGGCCTTAATAAAGAAGGTAAAAGAGACCTCCCCCATACAGTGTTAAGGTGCTAAGGTAAGTTGAGCGGACTAAGGTATTGGGCTGATGTTAATCAGAAAGAAAATTGTAGCGCAGGGCTTAAGCCCTGCGCTACCCAGGGTAACAGCACTGTAAAATGCGGCTACTAGCCGCATTTTAAATTCTAAGTGGAACTGTAAAGCGCTACTTATCTTTTTTGTAATTCTCCAGAGGTCTCAGTTACTTGCCCTAGCCCCTCCTGGGGGTTTGTTTATTTAGCTCCCCCGCGTCCACGATACCAATAGATTAATCCTGCTACGAGGATTACGGCCACTACAATGACGATAACCTTGGGAGATAGGAATCCCTTCTTGGCGGGTTCTGCCTGGGCAAGTACCCACATCAATGTATCTGTGTTAAAATTCATTGTTCAACCCTCCTTCTAGAATGTTTGTGCTCAAGGTCTCTTTAGCTGGTGTACTGCTTACTTCTTCCTGCCTCTATACCAATAACCTATCCCAATGCCAATAAGGAAGAGGATGGGAATAGCATATGCATGGGGTATGAGGGGCATGCCCTTTTTTGCTGGTTCGGCCTGGGCTATCACCCAGGATAACATATCAGTTAACTCCATGGGTTTTCTCCTCCTTTCAGCCTTTCTCTCCCTCTCTCGCAGGCATAGTTTTTACACAATTAGGAGGGAAAGTCAAGAGATTTTCCCCCTCACTTCTCCCTTATCTCTGCCAGCCTCTTTTGCACATAGGCTGTCCTTTCTCCTTTCAGGTCTATATACTTTTCAAAACAGTCCACAGCGGCCAGCTCGTCCCGGAGATATTTATCGTAAAGCAGGCCGAGATTGTAGTAGGCGTTAGCATAGCTAGGGTCTGTTTTTACGGCCTTGAGGTAGGCTGTTTCTGCCTCTCTATATTTTTTCTGCTGGGTGTAGAGCCAACCCAGGTTATTGTAAACCTGGCGGGTTTGTTCCTTGGGGGCCTTTTCATCCAGTATCTCTAAGACCTTCGCGTATTGAGAAATGGCCTTGTCGTAGTCTTGGGTCTCTATAAGACACTTACATAGGCGCAGGTGAAGGGGGACGTCCTGTGACCCCAACTCTACTGCCGCGCTGTATGCATC
>JAUQZZ010000244.1 GCA_030586765.1 Candidatus Brocadiales bacterium
TTGAACCGGCCATCGTCCTGGCGGAGAGTACGCCCCAGGATAAAAAGCCAGCCAGGGAGACAGTGGCTACACCCAGCCCAATGGCAAGTATGATATACAGTGGTTTATAAACCCCTATTGTAGGTCGTTCTAATACCACTGCCTTACCCATCTCTGGTATTGGGGAATAAACACCTACCACCTTTGCACCCGTAACCGTCTCATAAGCTACACGCCTATCATAATAACAAGGCATGCCAGAGAGGAAGTCCTGGATAAGATGGAGGTGGCTGACGTTCCTTACCTGTTGTTGCATAACTGAACGCTCTGGGTGGGCAATAATGTTTCCGTGATTATCCACCAAATAGCCAGTAAGACCCTCTGGTAAGTTCCCCGAGACCTCCTGCCACATCCTCTCAATGTTCACCCTGGCCTTTAAGACCTTTATAACATTACCCAGGGTATCCTTCAGTGGAACGGCCACCTCTACATGGTTGGTGGCCTGCCATATAAAGACAGGGCTTACATAGGCCCTGTCCTTCATGGCCACAATAAACCCCGTATCCCCTGCCTCGTTAGTAAAGTCCCGCTCAGCCACCACCTCATTACCTGCCCTGACCAACTTAATCTCCTGCCAGCCGCTGGTATCAAGTACTACAAGCTGTGTGAGATAAGGCGTTTGCTCTACCAGTTCCTTCATGTGCCGTTCTTGCTGAGTAAGGGTGAGGGCCTGATACCCAGCCCCTATAGCCAGTCTAAAGAAATCTTTTTCATAGAGGAGTGCACCTTTTATATTTATATGGCCAAAATGGGCTTCATAAAAATTATGGGCCAACGTGTCTGCCAGAGATTTTTGGTAATCATAATCCCTTTTTAACAGGAAGCCTCGGCTAGTCCAGACCAGCGCCCCAGAGATGGCCAGGGTGGAGAGTACCACCGGTAGGACGGTAAGGATTATCAGTCGCCTTTTTATAAGCACGTCTAACCCCTAGTCCCTAATCCCCCGACCCTGTTCATAGGCGGCCCTTACAAAACTGTCGTCTATAAGTTCCTTTAGAGACATCTCCTTCTCAAACAGCCCCAGACGAATAAGATACCCCTGTACCTCCTCCAACTCTTCCATCTTGGGCACAAGCTCGTCGTACGTAATCCCTCTTGGTGGGTCAGTCAGGCATTTGTAGATGATTTCTTC
>JAUQZZ010000245.1 GCA_030586765.1 Candidatus Brocadiales bacterium
TTGATAGTAAGAATAAGATAATAAAAGACTTACAGGTATCTTCCGGAAGTCTCTCCTCCAGTCTCGTGCACCCCAGGGAGGTCTTTAGCCCTGCCATAAGGGAGTCGGCCGCCTCGGTGGTCTTTGTCCATAATCACCCAAGCGGTGACCCCGCCCCCAGCACAGAAGATGTAGAACTCACCCAGAGGCTCAGGGAGGTCGCTGATGTGGTGGGTATAAAGATACTTGACCATGTGATTATAGGGGCAGGTAAATACATAAGTCTAAAGGACAAAGGGCTTTTGTAACGAGCTACAATGCAAATTTTGGGCCAATTATTATGATTTTCTTGACTTTTGCCAGTAAGGGATATATACTTTTAGAGGAAAATTAAGGCGCCCATAGCTCAACTGGATAGAGTCACGGACTACGAATCCGGAGGTTGGAGGTTCGAGCCCTCCTGGGCGCGCATTTAATGAGATGGCGGTGAGAGGGATAGCCTTGAACAGCCACGAATACTATATGAGGCAGGCCCTCAGGGAGGCAGAGAAGGCCCTGGAAGAGGATGAGGTTCCTGTCGGAGCGGTGATAGTCCACGGGGGACATGTAATAGCCAGGGCCCACAATCAGAGGGAGAAGTTAAAAGACCCCACGGCCCACGCCGAGATGATAGCCCTCACCCAGGCAGCGGCCAGCCTAGAAAACTGGCGCCTGGAAGGGACCACCCTTTACGTGACTAAAGAACCCTGCGCCATGTGTGCAGGGGCCATGGTCCAGGCCCGTGTGGAGAATCTGGTCTTTGGGGCCAGGGATGAGAAGGCAGGGGCCTGCGGCTCGGTGGTGAATCTGGTAGAAGAGCCCAGGTTTAACCACAAGGTAAAGGTGACCGAGGGCATACTGGCCGAGGAGTGCGGCAGGCTGTTAAAAGAGTTCTTTAAGGAGAGATGCCGGAGCGGTTGAACGGGGCGGTCTCGAAAACCGCTGTCCGCGTAAGCGGACCGGGGGTTCGAATCCCTCTCTCTCCGCCAGATAAAAAAGAAGGACAGATGCAAAGAGAGGATGCATTAGAAACCACAAGGTCAATATTTGGTAAAACTGTTCTTCTTACTGCTAAACAATGGTTTCATATCGTAGAGTCACATGATTATATGGCGGGCAATATGGACAAGGTTATGGAG
>JAUQZZ010000050.1 GCA_030586765.1 Candidatus Brocadiales bacterium
AGGCCGCTCCATGACTTCTATGATAAGGACTGCTCTCCTTATAAATTCCTCTTCTCCTTTAAAGGGATATACATGGCTTGATATTACTGAATCTATAGCTATTCCACCTTGCGTAGGATCGCTAGCTAGTATTCTCTCTATGGCCTCCACATATCGCCGCAGCTTAGTTTGGGCTAGTTCACTATCTGGGGATACCTCTCTGGAAGTAACCCATACAGATATCTTATGCCTGAGTTCGCGCCTGCGGGACAGGGCATTAGTAGCCGTTGCGGCCTCTCCTATGATAGTGATGCTCGGATACCTGACACGGCCATCCCTCTGCGGCTGGGTGAAGAAGGATTGGATGTCTTCCAGGGTAACCCCGTCTGCCCTCTCTAGTTCTATCTGGTCGAGTTTCCCCGGAAGCTGGTTCTGGAGTAAGGTTCTTATTTGTCTTAATATGTCTTCTAACATGGATATATACGTCTCCTTTTAAAACAGACAAGCCCGATTGTTTCCCCTGGCCTGCTAGAATTATTTTGATTGCTTCTTCTTCTACTCCCTCACAGTAACACATCTTTAAGAAGAGTAAATGGCTGGATTCAACCTGTTTCAACAATGGATATGCAAACCATCTAAAAATAAAGAGATAAAAAGAGCCGGGAAGGAAAGGTTTTTAGAACAGACCGTAGAAAGGAAGATGCGGGTTAAAAATAAAAAGGGCTAATGGTCGGAAGGAGGCTAGATTTTCATTATTTCCTGGGTCTTTTTTGTCACCAGGTCATCCACCTTCTTCTCGTAGTCCCTGGTGAGGTCTTGGACCTCTTTTCTGGTCTTGTCGGCGTCGTCCTCGGAGAGGAGGCCTTCTTTTTCCTCCTTGTCTATCCTCTTATTAACATCCCTGCGGACGTTTCTTATGGCAATCCTTGTCTCCTCGGACATCTCCTTAACCTGAGAGGCTAGTTTTTTCCTGCGCTCTTCGGTGAGGGGAGGGAGATTGATGCGGATGACCTTGCCGTCGCTTTGGGGGTTAAAACCCAGGTCTGACTGCAGGAAGGCCTTCTCTATCTCCTTTAGGGCTACTGGGTCATAGGGTTTTATCACGATAACCTGTGCCTCTGGAACGCTGATGGTGGCCAGTTGCTTCAGTGGAGTTGGTGTCCCATAGTACTCCACCTTCAGGTTTTCTACCAGGCCTGGGTTGGCGCGGCCAGTGCGGAGGCCCTTGAGTTCCTCCCCCAGGACCTCCAGGGCCTTTTCCATCTTCTTTTCTGCCCCTGGGAGGATACCTTCACTATTCATCCTCGTCACTCCCAATGAAGGTGCCTATAGGCTCACCTTCCACGGCACGCTGTATATTATGCTGTTTCCTGAGATTGAAGACTATTATGGGTAGGTGGTTCTCCATGCAAAGGGTGATAGCAGTAGGGTCTATGGCTTTTAGGTTCTGGTTAATAACCTGGGAATAGGTGAGCCTATGGAAGAGCTCAGCCTTAGGGTCAAGGACTGGGTCGGCAGAGTATACCCCATCTACCTTTGTGGCCTTCAGGAAGACGTCAGCCCCTATCTCTATGGCCCTTAGGGCGGCGGCACTATCGGTGGTGAAGTAGGGGTTGCCCGTTCCTCCTGCCAGGAGGACTATATTGCTTTGACTAAGGTAGTTAAGGCAGTTGCGGCGGTTATAAGGCTCCACCATCTTGTGGATCTCCACTGCGCTCTGCACGTGGACGCCTATACCTAGCTTCTCCAGTGCGTCCTGCAGTATAAGGGCATTGATAACCGTAGCTATCATGCCCACATAATCCGCCTGGGTACGGTTGGTACCCAGCTTACTCAACTCTACCCCCCTAACAATGTTACCGCCCCCCACTACTACCGCCAGCTCAGCACCAATGTCGTGGGCGGCCTTAAGCTCTCTAGCCAGGGAGTCTACCCTACCCTTATCTATACCATAGCCCCTCTCAGTACAAAAACCCTCTCCACTTATTTTTACGACCACCCTTTTGTACTTGCTCTTGGGCTTGGCCACTTACTAACGCCCTATCTCAAACCTGGCAAACCTCTTTATCCTTAAGTCCTTACCAACCTTAGCAACGCCTTTAGAAAAAATGTCTTTCACGCTCTGGGTATCGTCCTTAATAAAAGGTTGCTCCAGGAGGCAGTTCTCTTTATAGAAACTTTCCATCTTCCCCTGGATTATCTTTTCTACGATTTGAGGCGGCTTGCCAGAGGCCGCACTCCTAAAAAGCTCCTTCTGCTTTTCAAGGACATCAGGAGGCAGAGCTTCTCTGGATACTACCAAGGGGTTAGTAGCCGCTACCTGCATGCAGAGGTCCTTTAAGAGTTGTTCCATACCTTCGTCTTCTATCTGGGAGTTGGCCAGCTCCAGGAGAACCCCTATCTTACTGTTAAAATGGATATAGGAGGCTATCCTGCCCTGGGTAGTCTCAAACCTGGCAAACCTCTTGACCTTTATATTTTCGCCTAACTTAGCTATGCTAGAGGTAACGATGTCCCTTACGCTATGGGTGCGGTCCTTTATAAAGGGCTGATTCATCAAGAATTTTTCCTTAGGAACTCCCTTCCCTCCTTCGGAAGTATCTTCCTGGTCTATTGCCAAGGGATTAGTTGTAGCTATATGCAGAGAGAGGTCCCTTGACAGTTCCTCCATTACCTGGTTTCTGGCCACGAAGTCTGTCTCACAATCCAATTCTAATAAGACCCCTACCTTACCCTGGGGGTCAATATAGGCCCCTACCCTGCCTTCGGAGGTAACACGGGCCGCCTTCTTCTCAGCCACCTGGAAGCCTTTCTTTCTGAGGATCTCTGTGGCCTTGTCCATGTCCCCCCCTGTCTTCTCCAGGGCACTCTTACAGTCCAGGATCCCGGCACCAGTCTTTTCTCGGAGTTTCTTTATGTTTTCCATATCTACAGGCACGGAAGTCCCTTTTTCTCGTGGTGGTACTTTGAAGGTTAGCCAACCCCTGTACTGACGCTGGAGAGGTCTACCTTTCCTTCTACTATGGCATCGCTCATCTTGGAAAGGAATACCTCAATAGACCTCAAGGCATCATCGTTACCGGGAATGCATATGTCTACCAGATCCGGGTCGCAGTCTGTATCGGTGAGACAAATAGTAGGTATACCCAGCTTGTTAGCCTCCCTTACCGCGGTAATCTCCCTCTTTGGGTCCACCACTACAAGGGCCCCAGGCAGTTCCATCATGTTTCTTATCCCCTCCAGATTCTTCTTTAGTTTCTTTATCTCTCTGTTGATGGAGGAGATGGTCTTCTTATTGTACTGATGAATGGCCTCGCTGGATTGTAGTTCCTCTAACTCCCTAAGACGCTTGAGTCTCTTGCGAATGGTATCAAAATTGGTCAGAGTGCCTCCAAGCCAGCGCTCAGTTACAAAGGGCATCCCCGCCTTCTGCGCCTCTCGGGTAATGGCGTTTCGGGCCTGCCATTTTGTGCCTAGAAAGAGGACCCCCTTACCTGTGCTAGAGAGCTTAACTAAGAACTTGTAGGCCGTTATGAGGCCCCTGAGGGTCTCCCTAAGGTTGATGACGTGGATGAGGTTGTGTCTGCCAAAGATGTAGGGCTTCATTTTGGGATTCCACCGGCTTGTCTTGTGTCCGAAATGGAACCCGGCCCTTATAAGTTCCTCTAGTGTCACTATAGGCAATCCTTTCTTTTACCTCCTGTTGGATTCAAAATAGCATAAATATGGAAAAAGTCAATATAATGCGGCTACATCCTCTGGACTCACCACAAAGTTATTAGGTATGGATTCTATGGGTATGGGGAGTTTTGGGTCGGCGGGAAGGGGGTCTATATATTTTCTCCTGTAGGCCTTACTCTGCATCCTGCAGCTAGGGAAGCGCCTATTGAAGTCGGGGTGGCTTACCATCTTCTTCCATATCTCCTGAATGGGCATATCCCGGACATTGCCAAAATTAATGGGGTTAAAGTCACAGGGGTTGATGTCTCCGTAGGCGGTCATATAGAACTGGGAATGCGCCCCGTAGCAGCCCACTCCCAAGGGTGAATTTATCAGGGCCATAGCGTTTACCCCTATCGGGGTAGTCTCATAGTATTTTTTGGCCAGGGCTATTACCTGTTTCCTCTCGCTGGGGGTAAGGATCTTGGAGGCATCCTTCAGGTATTTCCCCGAGGGTATACAGTCGAAGATGGTAACCTCGTGGAAGCCCTCGCTGTTGGCGATTTGAAGGAGTTTTTCTAGATGGCCATACTTTAGATTCTCGTGGGTGGCATAGGTGGAGATGCCCGTTAGTATACCTGCTTCCCGGGCCAGCCTGGCTCCCTGGAAGGCCTTCTCATAGCAGCCCACTACCTTTCGAAAGTCATCGTGGAGGACAGCCTCGCTGTGGTCAATGGAAATATTCATGGAATAGAGTCCTGCCTCCTTTAACCTCCGCACATTCTCTCTGGTAAGGAGGAGCCCGTTGGTAAAAATCATAGCTACTGCCTTTGATTTATCTACATAGCGGATGAGTTCGTAGAGCTCTTCTCTGAGGAGAGGTTCTCCTCCCACGTATATAACCAGGCTTGCCCCCAGGTTCAGGGCGCCATCTACTACCTTCTTTATCTCCTCCACACTGAGTTCTTCTCTGGTAGGGTCTTTAAAGGGGTCTGCGCTACAGTGGATGCACTGGCACTGGCACTTGTGGGTTATTGCTAGATTGGCGGTGACAGGGAAGGCCATCTTGTGGATCATCATCCTCACCTTTCTCACCAGGAAGCGCATCCCTGCGGGGGTAGGATGGGGAGGATTGTAGATGTTATAGACATGGGCACCATCTACCTTGGCTATAACCTTGAGGGAATTAAGTCTTTGAAAGAACTGCTGTACAAAGGGCTGGAGCATGTCACCCAGGCAGCCCCCTGCCCTTCCCACAATCTTTCCATTCTCTATCCCGGCTTCTACATGGAAGAAATCAAAGCTGTCCACGCCTCTATGCTCCCCTTATGCTCTTGAGATTCTCCTGCATATCCCTGAGGACATCTGTAGCTACCTTAAGGGACCTCAGACCATCCTCCCCTGAGACCGTGGGCCTCTTGCCTTCCATGGCACAGTCCACAAAGGATTCTAACTGCATTCTCAGGGGCTCCTGGTCATTCATGGTTATGTGTTTTATATCTAGGAGGTCACCAAAATTATAGCCCTTCAGGTCCAAAAGGCTCTTTGCCTTTAGCCCTTCTATGTCAATGGACTCCAGTGTAAGCTTGGGAGATTTCTTGTAGATTATAGCCTCTTGTTTCTCGTAATCCAGAGAAATATAAGTGTTCTCAGAGAAGATGCGTATCTTTCTCAGGGGTTTAAAGGAAACCCTGCTAGCCGTGAGATCGGCCACGCAACCGTTTTCAAAGGCGATTCTGGCATTGGCTATATCCTCTTTGCTGGAGAGGATGTTTATGCCTACGGCCTCTACCCTCTTTACAGGAGATTTCGCCAGGTGCATTATTATGTCTATATCATGAATCATAAGGTCAAGAACTACCCCTGTATCCCTGGAGCGGAAATTAAAGACAGATAACCTCTGACATTCAATAAACCTAGGCACCATGGGGTAACCCTCTATGGCCTGAAGGGCGGGGTTAAAACGCTCTACATAGCCCACCTGGAGGATGGCGTTCTTATCCAGGCTTATATCCACCAAAGACTGCGCCTCCTCAAGACTCGTGGCCATGGGCTTCTCCAGCATCACAGGGATACCTCTCTTAAGAAAATAGGCGGCCAGGGAGTAGTGAGCGCTGGTAGGCACTGCTATACTTACTGCAGAGACCTTACCCGCTATCTCCTCATGGTGGGGGTAAAAGTTGGTATTGAAACGCCTTGCTACAGCCTTTCCCTGCGTTTGGTTTATATCTACCACACCTACCAACTCCACCCTGGGGAGCTGGGAATATATCCTGGCATGCTCCTTGCCTAGGTGTCCGACACCTATCACTGCTACCCTTAGCCTGTCCATACCTGAGCTAGGAGGCATTCCTCGTAACCTCTCTGTATCTGCCGTACTTGCCCTTCATAGAGTTTCTCATGAAGACAATGAGTTCTCCGACCTGTGGAATGAGCCCGTCCTGCCTTTCTAACTCTTCCAGTATCTTACCCTGATTTAATACTTCCTGCCTGAATATCTTATTAAAGGCGCCCTTTATGGCTTCTATCTGCTCACTGGAGAAGCCCGCCCTTTCCAGGCCTACTACATTCACCTGGCGTACCCTGGAGGGGTTACCCTCCACTAACATAAAGGGGGGTACGTCTTGTACTATCCTGGTAAGACCCCCAACATAGGCGTATTGTCCTATGGTGGCAAAGGGCTGCACGCCTACTAGTCCCATGACCTTAGCGTTGCGTTCTATTTTTACGTGTCCTCCCAATAGTACCCCATTGGCTAGAAGGACATTATCCTCGATGACACAATCATGGGCAATATGAGCACAGGCCATAAAGAAATTATCACTACCTATAAGAGTGTGTCCACCACCGCCCCCTGTCCCTGTATTAATAGTCACACATTCCCTTATAATGTTGCGGTCGCCCATGAGGAGTCTGGTATCCTCGCCCTGATACTTTAGGTCCTGTGGTTCTGTCCCCACGCAGGCCCCTGGGAAGATTTTGTTCTCTTTGCCTATAGTGGTATGTCCCGTGATGGTAACGTTATTCTTTACGATGGTTCCATCGCCGATCTTCACATGCTTATCGATAAAAGAAAAGGCCCCAATTTCTACATCCATACCTAGCTCTGCCTTGGGGTGTACTTGAGCAGTGGGGTGTATCTTCATACCTTTATGTCTACCTTCCTATGAGGAAGGGGTTGGGCCTCTATGAGCCTGGATATCTTTTGGGCTAGAAGGATATTTAAGGAGTGTCCTGAACGGGTGGCAAAGACTCTCGCCCCAAGCCCTACCCCTGTAAGGTAAAGGTCCCCCAGGAGGTCCAAGACCTTGTGCCTGACGGGTTCATCGGGAAAACGTAAGGGGGCTGGCCTTTTCTGGAGTGGGGTAAGGGGCGTGCCATCCTTCTCGATAAGGAAACAATTTTCCTCTGTCACGCCTTTGCCCCATCCATGCCTGACGAATTCCTCCACCGCACTAGCTAGGCTAAAGGTCCTAGCCTGGGCTATCTCCTGGAGGAAGGTCTCTTCTGTAAGGGAGAAACTATAAGACTGTTTCAGGGAAGAACTGCTCCCGAAATCTAACCTGTAAGAAAGTTCCATGCCCTTAGGGTGGGGTAAGGCTACAAGGTGGGCCTCATCGTCTCCTATAATCATCGGCCTGGAGAGGCTAAAAAGGTGCCTGGGTATCTCTTGGTCCACTATGCCTGCCTCTCGTATAAGTTGGGTAAAGACCCAGGCGCTTCCGTCACCAGCAGGCACCTCCCTTCCTGTAATTTCTATCAGTAGGTTATCAATACTCAGACCAGAAAGGGCGGCCATAAGATGTTCGATCCCCTCTACCTCCGCCTCACCTCTACCCAGAAGGATGCGTCTGGTCTGGCCCCTGAGAAACCCCACATGAGCAGGGATTGGGAGAGAACCTGGCATGTCCACCCTGAGGAAGTGTATGCCTGTATTGCCAGGCTGGGGCCTGAGTTTGAGAGACACCTCTTCTCCCAGGAAAAGGCCCCTGCCACGGTACTCTATCTCACGCCTTATGGTTCTCTGGCCCCTCTGCAAGACCTATCTCCTGGAATATCTCTTATTGAGACCCTTAATCACCTTTTCAGTGATGTCTATGGCGTTGGAAAAGTAAAGGACCGTTCCTATGCCTATTTTCAGCCTCAATTCCAGGAGGTCAGCACTCTTGGGTTCAATTATTTCCTTCTTTAATATGAGGTCAAAACCTTCTGCTTTGCCTATTTCCTCTGCCTCAACACTTATGTCCTTGTAAAGCTCCTCATAGAATTCCTTTTCCTTCGCACCAAGATTCTTTCTGGCTACTTCCTCCTCCAATTGGAGATAAAGTAATTTTCTCTCGAACTCCGCTTCTCTTTCCTTCCTGGTAGCGCTACCCATCTCCAGGAGTTGGGTCTCTTCCCTCAGGCTCAATAATTCATCCTGTTTCTCCTTGAGAATATCCTCGGCCTTAGCCCTTACATCTTTGAAGTCTTCTTCCAGTTCCTTCCTCTTCTCGTAATTCTCAAAGACCTGGTTAAGGTTTATCACACCAATCTTCAGTTCCTTCCCAAAGGTAGCCCCTGGAAGGACAAGGATAACAACAAAAAGAACAGACAAAAAGCCGCTCAGTCTCATAGCCTCCTTCCTTTCCTTAAACTGTTTGTGTTTCTAGTTTCCACCACCTGGACCTCCAATATTAATGTTAAAGAACTTGGTTGCATCCTCCGGTTCCTTCATAACAGGGATGCCAAAATCCACACCGATTTGCATTCTACCAAAAAGAGGTAGCGTGACCCTGAATCCGGCCCCCACTGCCGCTCGCATCTTATCAAATTTGATATCCTTCTCATCAACCTTTCCAGCATCCAAAAAGACAACCCCCCGAAGGAATTTCTTGTAGATGGGAAAATTCTCTTCAACACCTGCAAGGAGAATGGCCTCTCCACCTACCACCTGCCCTGTTCTGGGGTCTATGGGTGAAACCCCTCTAAAGTCAAAGCCCCTGATAGAGCCTGAGCCCCCAGCAAAAAAGCGCTCAAAGATGGGTACTTCCTCAGAGGTGGTAGACCTTACCAATCCTAAGGACCCTTTCACGCTGAGTACATGCTTTCCCCACCAGGGGAAATCAAAGATAGGATAATATTTTACGGCTCCTGCTGTAAGCCTTACAATGTCAACGTCTATACCAGAACCTTCCAGGGAACCATCTACGGTGTGCCCCTTTGTGGGGAAGGTGAAATTATCCCGAGTATCCCAGATAGACCTCAACTCGGCACCTAGCTTCTTCTGGCTCCCTCTTAATGCCTTTACTAACGCGGGTGCAAAAAAGTCTACATTCTGTATTCCTATATCTTCAAACTCTGGGCTAATGGCAACACTAAGAGTCTTGGTAAGCATCCTTCCCAGGGAAAAACGGGTCCCTTTTCTCACCTCATCCCAAGTCTCCCTCTTTCTAGTGAAAAAGAAGAGGGAGGAGCCAGCGGAATAAACAGAATCGAATATGGAGGGATTGGTTAAGGACAGAACGGCCTCATTCCTCCTCAACCCAGGGCTTAGTTTCAAGCTAAATATGTGGCCTGCGCCCCGGAAGGCATCCCCAGTAACAAAATCCCTGGAGTCCTTAGGAGGGTCTAGGATATTAAAATTCTTATCTGAATAGGAGATATCCCCAAAGAGACCTGAGTTTATACCAAATCCCCCACCAAATCTAAGGAGACCCGTACGGCCTTCCCTCGTCTCTATCACCAGGTTAGACCTGTCGGGCCTGGAGCCCGGTTCGCCGTACATATTCACTGGCAAAGGGGATTGCATATCAAAATATCCTGTGGCCATGAGCTTTTCGTGGCTATTATGGATCTTTACACTATCAAACCTCTCCCCGGGGAAGAAGGTTAATTCCCTTCTTATAACATTGTCCTTGGTCTTCTCGTTGCCTCTTATCCTGATCTCCTCTAAGTAGACCCTCTCCCTCTCCTCTATCTCGTAGGTCACTTCTACCTTTGCCTCTAAAGGGCTAAAGACCCGCTTGGCCCTTACAGTAGCATTTATAAAACCCTGTTCACCATATAGGAGCCTGACATTTTTAGCATCCTCCTCCAGGACGGGGGGAAGAAAAGGACCGCCCTCGTAGAGTTCCATGCCCCCCAGGAGGTCTGCGGTGGAAAAGAGTTTGTTTCCTTTAAGGGTTATCTTGCCTACATAATACCTTTCTCCTTCTTCGATGATAAAGGTTATATAGATGTCAGTCCTGTCCGGACTGTAGGAGAGTTCTCCCTTTACTTGCACATCCAGCCATCCCTTGTCTATATAATAGTCCCTCAACCTCCCTTCATCCTCCTCAAACTTGTCGCTATCGAAAACGCCTTTGAAGATGAGGGTAGGGAACCGCCTCTTGCGGGTCTTTATCTGTTTGAGCAACTTCTTACTCTCGATAGACTTGTTGCCCTTAAAGTTTATCCCCTCTATGGTAGCCCTTGGGCCTTCTTTTATACGATAAATCAACTCCACCTCGCCATCTAGTCTCTTCAGCTCGCTCCGTATCTCTACAAATTGAAAACCTTTCTTTAGATAGAGGTCTTTAATTTTACCCTCATCTAGCTTAACAAGATAATATTTCAAGTAGTCTCTTTCTTTTAGCTCTAGCACCCCTTCCAGCTTACCGCTGCCTAGTTCCTCATTACCCTCAAAGATTATAGCTTTGACCACGGGTCTCTCTGTAACCTGAAAGGTGAGCTTAATACCATCTTCAAAGTCTTCTATAACCACTTCTACGTTATCGAAAAAGCCCATGGCCCATATACTTGAGACATCCTGGGCTACTGCTTCGGGGCTATAAGGGTCACCCTCTTTGAGCCTTACAGCACCCTTTATAGCGGCACTCCCTATGCGTTTATTACCTTTTATCTCTATCTTTCTTATAATCTTCCCTTTTTCCACCTCCTGGGCCTGGGAAAATGTGCCTGAAAGAAGGGACACGGTGAGGGTAAAGATCAGGGTCAGTTTGCATCCCGAATAACCCATTCCATGCCTTTTTCATAGGACTTTGGATACGTTACTCCTAAACCGCTCGCCAAAGGGACAGGCGAATCCGCTCCGCCTAAGGCGTATGGTGGACATGAAGTTCTGCCTGAGGCGGACGGGTTGTTTTAATGGGTTTGCCACCCCCACTAGAAGCATCACAGACCTTGCTCCCTGGAATACGGCTCAAAACGCATGAATTCCTTCAAGAAGGCGAGACTCACGTCACCGGTAGGGCCATTTCTCTGCTTGGCTATTATCACCTCGGCGGTGCCTGGATTTTTCTCTGGGTTATAATACTCATCCCGATGGAGTAACATGATTAGGTCGGCATCCTGCTCCAGGGAACCCGACTCCCTGAGGTTAGACATCCTGGGCTTGGAGTCTTCCTGGGCCTCTACTGCGCGGTTTAGCTGGGAAACAGCGATTACGGGCACCTCCAGTTCCTTGGCCAGGGATTTAAGCCCCCTGGAGATTATAGAGACCTCTTGCTGTCTACTCTCGGCCCTGGGTGATTCTAACAACTGGAGGTAATCCACTACCACAAGCTTAATGTCGTGCTTTGACTTGTGACGGCGGGCCTTGGACCTCAGTTCTACTATGGAAAGCCCAGGACTATCGTCAATAAAGATAGGTGCCTGGGACATGGCATTAGCGGCTACATTGAGTTTGGGCCATTCATCCGTGGATATACTGCCCTTTCGGGCCTTGTGGGCACTCAACCTTGCATAGGAACAGAGCATATTCTGTGCTATCTGCTGGGCTGACGTCTCCAGGGAAAAGAGCAGGGAAGGCACCTTTTCCACAACACCCACATGCTGAAGGATATTAAGAATAAAGCTCGTCTTACCCATGCTGGGTCTGCCTGCTATGATTATTAGCTGAGAAGGCTGTAACCCGCAGGTATAGTCATCAATGTCGAGGAACCCAGTGGAAAGCCCTGTCAGCCTGCCTTTCCTATCGCTTCCCTCCAACCTCGTCATGGCATCATCAATGAGGTCGGCAAGGTGGGTGACGCTGGAAGAAAATTTCCTCTGGGCCAAAT
>JAUQZZ010000246.1 GCA_030586765.1 Candidatus Brocadiales bacterium
ATGTAGTACAGTATCGAGGCAAGGAGTATCGATGTCAAAAGGAGCTCAAGGATGGAGGTGATCATATAAAACGCTTATACCGTATTACATGCAATGGAGAATTCTATTGACAATCCCACCCCCTAAAATATATGTTACTAAATCGCCGGAAGAAGTTTGAGGGAGAAAGAATGCCCTCTATAAGGCTCTTAAGAATAATGATACGCCATATATAACTAGATAGGGCGTAATTGTCAAGAAACGGATTTCTTTAAATAAAGGGGACAATGTGGACTGGGGAACTCACGTAGTATTGGCCGCAAAGCTGCTTGAGAGTTGCGGTCTTGATAATGGAAGCGCTATATATTCAGTAATCCCTGTGATAGACAAGGAACCTCCGCACTTCCACAGGGTTTACGCACATATCTTGGCAAATCAGCCTGAATTTCTTGACGTCGCAATGGAGGTTTTCGACTGCCCAGAGGTAAAAAACAGGGATTTCACGGGACTCAATAAAAGGGTAGAAAGCACGGTGCGAGACCTTAAGCGCCAGTTGGAATCACTCCAGTCAAACGGCTACAACGATAGACATCACATAGAGAACAAGATATATGCCTACAAGAGGATAGCTGAAGAGGCCCCGATATTCATAAGACACGCCGAGGCCGCCGTAGACATAGTGGGCGATAAAAACGTTCAGAACATAAGCAGGCACAAGATGAGCGCCGCCGTCAGCCTGCTTAGTCATATATATTTTGACCTCTGGAACAACCCGGTCCAGGTCTTTCTTCCTGAAAGTTCATACTGTTCGGCACAGTGGGAATTCTGGACGGATATAGACTACATGCGGTTCCGTTCGGAGTTCTACAAGCCCGCAAGCATAAACGCATTCAGAAAGGAGATAGCCGCCTCTCCGGTATGGAACAAGAAGCTGAAACCGGAGGCCATGATAAAGGCAATGATCATACGGGCTGGCGAGGGCGGCAAGCCGAACATCCCCTACGAGGTGGTGGACCAGGGTATCAGGGACTTTATGCGGTACATGAACATAAACGAATACCAACGCGCCGATGCTGAACTGGCATTCTGCCACGATCTAGAGAATACCATACGGG
>JAUQZZ010000247.1 GCA_030586765.1 Candidatus Brocadiales bacterium
TAGATGGTCTGGGGCTGGCGCGCCTGGAACTCCTCGAAGCGCAGGGGGCGGTTGTCCAGGGCCGAGGGCAGACGGAAGCCGTAGTTCACCAGGGTCTCCTTCCTCGAACGGTCTCCGTTGTACATACCCCCTATCTGAGGAACGGTCACGTGAGACTCGTCCACTATCATAAAAAAGTTCCTGGGAAAATAATCAATCAGGGTATAGGGTGGTTCACCGGGGGCCCGGCCGCTTATGTGTCTGGAATAGTTCTCTATGCCGTGGCAGTAGCCCGTCTCTTTTATCATCTCCATGTCGTAGCGGGTACGGGCCTCGAGGCGCTGGGCCTCCAGGTGTTTGCCCTTTGACCTGAGCTCGTCAAGCCACCACACAAGTTCTTTTTCAATGGACGCCACCACACCTTCTATCTTACCCTCGGGCATCACGAAGTGTTTGGCGGGATAAATCTCAAAAGAATCTTCCTGACTTAGCACCTCGCCGGTCAACGGGTCTATTACCGTGAGCCGGTCTATTTCGTCTCCAAAGAATTCTATCCTGTAGGCATACTCCTCGTAAGAAGGGAATATCTCCACCACGTCTCCCCTGACGCGGAATACTCCCCGTTCAAAGGCGAGGTCATTGCGCTCGTACTGTATGTTCACCAGTTTCCGCAGCAGTGCGTTGCGGTCTATCTCATCGCCCCTGTTAATGGGCACGTACATCTCCTGATACTCCTCCGGTGAGCCAAGTCCGTAGATGCAGGAGACGCTCGCCACTATCACAACGTCCCTGCGAGTCATAAGGGCGCTGGTGGCGGCGAGGCGCAGCCGGTCGAGTTCCTGATTTACGGTAGCCTCTTTTTCAATGTAGATATCTCTCTGAGGAATATAGGCCTCGGGCTGGTAGTAGTCGTAGTAACTGACAAAATACCTTACCGCATTGTGCGGGAAAAATTCCTTAAACTCGCTGTAGAGTTGGGCGGCAAGCGTCTTATTGTGGGACATGACCAGTGTGGGCCTGCCCAGGGCCTTTATGACGTTTGCCATGGTAAACGTCTTGCCGGAACCTGTAACGCCTAGTAAAGTCTGATAATTTATGTTGCCTCTATAGCCA
>JAUQZZ010000248.1 GCA_030586765.1 Candidatus Brocadiales bacterium
GGGTTTGGGGGGGGCATCGTCTCTGGACACCACCACGTCAAACCTCAGATTATGCCTCTTAAGGATGGTCTCTGCCGAGCGGCGAGAGTTACGGGTCAGGAGGGCGGTCTTTATACCCTTCCTCTTCAGGGCCTCTAGTACCTCCACTACGCCCTTCCTGAGCCTGGAGCCCCCGGCTGCCCTTGCCTCGTGCCTCTCAAGGATGGCCAGTACCTCTCTCCTCCTCTGTTCCCCTAGTCCCTCCATATATTCAAGGATGGGCACTTTGGGTACATTAGCCTCCCTCCTTATGGCCTCAAAGTCCACGTCACATTCCGTGATGGTACCATCCATATCAAAGACAACCCCTTTTATACTCAACCCTTTACCCTCACCTAGATACACCCCGTCCACCGCAAGCTCAGAGGCCCCACGCCAAAAACTCATTGTACCTTTTTTATCCCCCTTTTAAAACTGCTAAATCCATTAACTTGTGTGGTGGAGGGATTTCTAATGGTACCAGCACAGTACATTTTTTCAAGCAGGGGTTAGGATAAGGATAGTAAGTTTTCAAAACTGTGTGGGATTTTGTTTTTGTTAATTTACTAAAGAAGCGCTGTGTGCGGGGGGGGGGAACTAGCTACTGGCTACTAGCTACTGGCTACTAGCTACTGGCTACTTTCTAGCCCCTTGCCCCCCGTCAGGTTTTTGCCTAGAATGCTACTGCTTCTTCTTTACACTCAGGAGATGTGTATTGACACACCCCTTGCAGAGACATTTGAGAATACTAACGCTCGTCGGCCTCTTATTTCTGGCATTGTCACCTTCCCATCTATGGGCCTATGGGTACGAGCAGAACGAAGACCCCATCCTGAAGGTCTTTAAGGCGGTCGTCTACTATGGTAAGGCCTCCGACTGGGGGAGGGTCCAAAGGGAGGTGGACAGTATTGCCGATAGGTTTGAGGACGTGAGGAAGCTCTTTGGGACAGACCTTAAGCCGAAGGTAGATGAATCTATCCGGGACAAGGACCTCCAGGGGGCGGCCAAGCTCATGGCTAATATGGTCTTTCTGGCCATAAGGGAGAAACACTACTGGAACAATCAGGAAAGGC
>JAUQZZ010000051.1 GCA_030586765.1 Candidatus Brocadiales bacterium
CTGTGCATCTTTCCCCCATACCGCAAGGGCCACAGGAACCCAAGGCTAGCTTGCCAAACTCCTCTTTTATGCTAATGTCTAATCTCTCGGCCTGCTCCTCCAGGAAGGAGCCTGTACCTGCGGCACAGACCTTATTCATTGCAAAGTCCACTACTGCCCCATTTTCTATACTTATGTACTTGGAGTCTTGCCCACCTATCTCGAAGATGGTGTCCACCTTTGGGTTAGCATATATGGCAGCGGTGGCGTGGGCTGTAATCTCGTTCTTTGTTATATCTGCACCGATATAGTCCCCTGTGAGGTATCTGCCTGAACCTGTGGTGCCTACGCCCATGACCTCCACCTTATCCCCTACCTCTAGCCCTACCTCAAAGAGCCCACGGGTGACAACTTCTAGGGGTCTGCCAGCCGTCATCAAATACCTTCTTGCCAGGACGTTCAGGTCTTTATCTATTACCACTACATTGGTGCTTATAGAGCCCACATCTACACCCACATAGGCCTCCAGCCTTCCATTGGCCTTAATCGGGCCGCAGTAGTCCACTATCCTATAGTTATCACCCTTCAGACTTTCTAGTACGGATACATGGCCACCCCTAGAATTTCTAAGGTAGGATTCTAGCTCCCCAAGGCCTTTAAATCCAAGGGCCTCCCCATTTTCCAAGAGCATAAGTGCCGCCCCAATAGCCCCCATGGAGGCAAAGTGTTTGGGTATAACCAGTTCGCCTGGGGAGAGTTCCAGGACATCCTCAAAGGCCTTTATCATCCCCTTGTTGGCAGCTACGCCCCCCTGGAAGGCAATGGGTTTTACGAAATCCTTTCCCTTGGCGATGGTGCTCTTGAAATTCCTGGCCATGGCATAACACAACCCTGCCAGGATGTCGTGCAAAGGTGTAGCTTCCTGCTGCAGGTGAATCATGTCGGACTTGGCAAAGACGCTGCACCGTCCAGCAATCCTGGGAGGATTCTCGGACTTCAGGGCCAACTGGCCAAATTCCTCCTCTATAGATATGCCCACCCTGGAGGCCTGCTGGTCCAGGAAGGAGCCTGTGCCCGCAGCACACATAGTATTCATGGAAAAATCCGCTACCCTCACCTGCCCTACCTTTTCGTCCCGCTCCAGGACCATTAGTTTTGAGTCCTGCCCACCTATTTCTATAATGCTCTTGACTTCCGGATAGAAGGTGGCGGTGCCTTTACTCTGGGCCACTACCTCGTTGACAAAGTATACGCCAAGGATTTCCGAGAGGAGCTTACCTCCCGAGCCTGTAGCGGCCATGCCTTTTATTTCTTCCCTGGGATACTTACTAAAGAGTTCTTTTAAGACCTCCACGGCCTTCTCCAGGGGCTGACCATGGGACCTTATGTAGCGCTCCTCCAGAACCTCTTTATTACTGTTAAGCAGGACAGCCTTTAGACTAACGGAGCCTATATCAAGACCTATATACTTCCGTTCTTTCATGCACATCCTCTGTAAAAAGGATAAAAATATCCCTTAAAGAAGGCCTAACATCATGAAGAAAAGTACATCAGGGTCATCCTTTGAACCTTTGAACTTTTGAACCTTAAATCTTTCCAGGGCCTACGTGAGCACCCCGGGGTGGGTAATCTTGCTGGTTATAGCAGAGGCGGCTGCCACGGCAGGACTACAGAGGTAGACCTCACTCTTTGGGTGGCCCATCCTGCCTGGAAAATTTCGGTTAGTGGTGGCCAGGGCCTTTTCGCCCTCTGCCAGGATGCCCATGTGACCACCCAGGCAGGGGCCACAGGTGGGAGTGGAGACAACAGCCCCTGCCTTAATGAAGGTCTCTATAAGGCCCTCTTTAAGGGCCTGGAGATAGGTCTCCTGGGTGGCAGGGATAATAATTAGGCGTACAGAAGGGTGTACCTTTCTCCCTTCCAGTATCTTTGCGGCTATCCTCAGGTCGCTTATCCGCCCATTGGTGCAGGAGCCAATAACAACCTGGTCTATCCTTATGTGGCAGAGCTCCTCCACAGGTCTTGTGTTGGAGGGAAGATTCGGTAAGGCCACCTGTGGAGATATCTTAGAGGCATCGTAGTGACGCGTCTGGGCAAGGCTCCCATTGGCAGAATAGAACCTGTAACCCCTTTTTGCCCTCCCTTTAACATAGGCCTCTGTGATGTCATCGGGGGAAATTATGCCAGCCTTTGCCCCTGCCTCTACAGCCATGTTGCAGATGGTGAAACGGTCATCCATAGACAGGCTAGAAATGGCTGGACCTGTGAATTCCATGGTCTTATAAAGGGCACCGTCTACCCCAATATCCCCTATCACATAGAGGATAAGGTCTTTGCCTGAACTCCACTGGGGAAGTCTTCCACTAAAGACAAATCTAATGGTCTCTGGGACCCTCAGCCACACCTTCCCTGTTGCAAAACAGGCCGCCAGGTCAGTGCTCCCTACACCCACAGCAAAGGCCCCCAGGGCACCATAGGTGCAGGTGTGGGAGTCTGCACCAATCACCAGGTCCCCTGGTAAGACCAGCCCCATCTCTGGCAGGAGGGCATGTTCTATGCCCATTCTGCCTATCTCAAAGAAATATTCTAGATGGTGCCGCTCAGCGAATTCCCTGAGGCTCTTCACCTGCTGGGCGGAGGCAATGTCTTTATTGGGTGTAAAATGGTCAGGGACCAGGGCTATCCTTTCACGGTCAAAGACCTTGTCAAGACCAGCCTCTTCAAACTCTCTTATGGCAATGGGGGCAGTGATATCGTTCCCCAGGCAGAAGTCTACATCTGCATACACAAACTGCCCGGCATGAACCTCTTCTTTCCCTGCGTGGGCCGCAATAATCTTCTCTGTTAGAGTCATTCCCATAATATCTCTGCCATTAAGCGCCCTGAAAGGACATTCCGTGAGGGATATTTAAAAAGGAAGGGGACCCATCAGTTATTGAAAAACCGGCTCCTGTGACCTTTTAAAAAGAGTGGGTCCTGGATGTACATCTTATGGCACTTTGAACACAGGTCAAATCGGAGGGTTTTGTATTCCATATCTTCTTCTACCTCTTCTTCCTCCTCTTCCTCACTGGAATTACAGTCTGTTAGTTCCTCTACCGAGTCCTCAAAACCCTCTTCCACTTCTTCTTCAGACTCACAGGCGGCATATACCTCTATCTTAACTACGTATCTTATATCCTCATCAGGATGAAGAGGTTTACCACACATATCGCAGGTATAATGTATCATCCATTACCCTCCTTGCCATGCCACGGAGTTGCGGTAAAAAACAAGACCTATGAACACCCCCCTTCGGAGTAAAAGGTCTCGGAAAATTGAAAAAATTATATTTTTCTACTCGTTGTTTGTCAAGGAATAAATCATGTCTGAAGGGAGACATCCGTCCACGATTTAAGATTGTAGATTGAAGATTTAAAATAGAGACAACGCATCTTTAAATCAGGTCACGCCATAGGCGGATTCGCCTAAGGCGAAAATCTTGAATCTAATTAGCTGGCATCATGAGAGTCTATGGCAAGGTTGGCCAGGGCATCGGCCTTGAGGTTTTGCTCCCTGGGGATATGCCTTACACTCCATTTGGGCAGCATGTCGAGAAGCCTCTTTGCCTCTCGGAAATGGGGCAATATGGCCTTGGCCTTCACTCCGTACTCTCCCCTAAGTTGCTTTACCAAGAGCTCGCTGTCGGAGAGGATACCAACCTCCTTTGGCCCATACTCTAAGACCCTCTCCAGTCCAGCAATGAGGGCCTTGTATTCGGCCACATTGTTGGTGGTCTCCCCTATGTACCTGCTCACCTCCTCTATCACATTATGTTTTTTATCGCAGATGACCACACCTATCCCCGACTTGCCAGGATTACCCCTAGAGGCGCCGTCAGTATATATTAAGAGCCGACCTGCCTTAGACTTTTGTCGGTGCAGAATAGCCCTTAGCCCTTCAAAGAGGGACTCCAGCCTCTCCTGGGTAAGAGACGGTTCCTGAACCTTTAGACTATCCAGGTCTATATTCTTATAGATTAGCTCTAAGAGTTGGTAGTCGGAGATGCCCATTGGCTATAAAGACCCTTTGTCTTAATTCTAATCCCACCTTAGGATACTCACAAACAAAAAATGGTTATGGCAGGCCCTAACTAGGTAGGGCGGGTGTCTCACCCGCCCTGACGGGCAAGATGCCCGTCCTACAGGTGCGTCTCGACGCTCACAAATAAAAAATGAGGTGGGGCGGGCAGAACCCGCCCCACCACCTTTTAAAACCCCTGGAGCAGCAGGTACTCAAACAACCTCAAAACCCTATACCTACCCCAAAGACGAGCCTGTAATCAACCTCGTGCTCCAAACCGTTCGTGTCCTCTATGATGGGAATCCCTATGGCTATGGGGATAAACACCCTATCGTTAATGGTCGCCCTCACCCCAGGGGAGAAGTATACCAGATTGCCGCCACTATTATCATCCTTCCTTTCTTTAATCTCTTGTTTTTGTCTCCACTCTCCGTTAAGCTCCACAGCGAGGTCCCAATCCACATGCCAGTGCACACCGTGTTCTTGGTTCCAGTGTACATGACGCTCCTTTGTGAGCCTGTAGGAAAGACCCAGGTTGTAATTAAAGATATCGCCCAGGATAGTGCGCTGGGAACCCTGGGTAGTGAAGGTGTAGAGCACATTGGTATCGAGAGAGAGATGGCCCCAGTGTTTTGTGAAGGCAAGGCCTGCCATGGGGTCCCATGAACCTGAGCCAGGCTGGTGCTCCACCTCAAACCGCCTGCCATTCAATGCCCTTTCGGTGGTGCGGCCAGTGGGGGTCTTTAGACCAAGAATCCCCGCAATATGGTAATCCTTATCGAGGCCTTTCAGGAACCTATACAAACCTAGGAGCGTTAGGTCGCCAAAATCAGCAGAGTCCCCTTCCCGATGCACCTCTACACCTCCATCCTCCTCCCTGTGCCCCTCACGTATATCGTCATGGGAAACATACGGGAAGCGGGCCATCACCATAAGGTTATCCGTCACACCATAGGCCGCTCCTAGAAAGGGGGTAAAAAGGGCATTGGTGCTGTCCACCTCCTTTCCTTCCAGGGCGAAATTCTTCAGTTGCGAATCAGTGAATCGGCTGAATTTGGTATATTCCATCCTGGTGCCTACAGAGAATCGGCCCGTTACTAAGGGTACGGCTGGTACGGTAGTAATCGGTCCTGCTCGGCCTACACCAAAGCCACCTACTGCTCCGTGGTGTGCAAAGGCATCCTCAGACACCAGGAGGCAAAAGGGGATTATGACGAAAAAGATGAGAAACATTGTTCCCTCCTTTCACAGAGGCCTCTGAAAAATTGATGTTCCCTCCCCCTTGATGGGGGAGGGAAGGGTGGGGGTGGTTGTTAATCTGTCACTGTATACCTATTCATGTCACATAAACTTAGACAGATTAGATAATCACCCTCCCCCTTCCCCCTCCCATCAAGGGAGGGGGAAAATTAAAAGGCTTTACGGAGTTTCTCAGAGATCTCTTCACAAATAGTTTGGCCAGTACTGCCCCAAGCCCAACCTCACTTTAAGGTCTTGTAGAGGCAAAGACCGTGGGGGCAAAGCGTGGCTAACCCCTCCCCTGGTGGGAGGGGTTAGGGGAGGGGGTTCACCCTCACCCCTTACCCTCCCCCATCCAGGGGGAGGGAGCGCTCCGCCACCTGGGCCTGGAGGCAATACCTAATTGTCACCCTGAGCGTAGCGAAGGGTCTAGATTCTTCGTCCGCCTGAAACGCCTCAGGGAGAAGGGGCGGACTCAGAATGACAAGTGCAGTATTTTCAACAACTCTTAGGTAGGAAATCAGGTATGCCTTCTGGGAGGCTTATATGGTGGGGAAAGAAAGGGGTCCTTTAGCCTGAACACCTCTGGCCCTTCTATACTCCAAAAGGGGGCCAGTAGAAATGTTGGTGGATTAGATAGTAGAAGGTATGAATCGTGCCAGGTGGAGGTGAACACCGTAGGAAGACCCCCGCAGTCCGGGTGTCTCCAGAAGGAGACTTCTGGGCTACCCCCTTTCTCCTCCTGGGTATAGCCTAGGTGCTCTGACACCTGGGCCTGCCCTCCAGCGTGGGCATCCCCACATTGGCAATTTCCCTGGGGACAACAGCAGTTATTGCCACAGCAGGGATGAACCACACCCTTCGCTGGTTTGCCCACCCTGGGCACAGCAAGCCCTGATATAAAGAAAGCTATTAGAATACCTGTGACCAGGACCTTGACCATTATAGTTTTGCTTCTAAGTTGTGAGGGATTATAATTGACACCTCCGCACCAATCAATTCTAATCTTGAGCTGGAAAGAATTTTCGTAGCGCAGACCTTTAGGTCTGCTGTTACGAGGGCAGGCTAAAGCCCTGCGTTACAATTCTTTGATTTCTTAATAGGACGGGCATCTTGCCCGTCCAGGGCGGGCGAGACGCCCGCCCTACCTAATTTCAAAGACGAGTTATAAAATTAACCCTGATTGCGTGAATTGTTGCATGAATTGTAGCCGCAACCTTTAGGTTGCGTCATTTATTAGTATATTTGATTCACTTTTTGGGTGCATTTGATCGCAGGCTAAAGCCTGCGGCTACCAAGAATTTTACAAATTCAACCACATTTTGCCAATATGACCCTACTCCTCTACGATGAGATATTCTTAAAGCACGATACAGGGGCCTTTCATCCCGAGAATTACAAGAGACTGGAGCACACCCTGGCCCACCTCAAGACCACGGGCCTATGGGATAGACTAAAAGTAGAAAAACCCAGGCCTGCCACCCTGGAGGAGATTGCCTCTGTGCACGGCGAAGACTATATAAACAGGGTAATGCTCATATCCCAGAGGGGAGAAGGACAGCTAGACCCTGATACCCCGGTATCCTACCACTCCTATAAGGCCGCCCTTTATGCGGCAGGCGCCCCCCTTACGGCCATTGACGCCATAATGGAAGGAAAGGCCACTAATGCCTTCTGTCTGGTCAGGCCTCCTGGGCATCACGCAAGACCTAACCATGGTATGGGGTTCTGTCTATTCAATAACGTGGCCATCGCTGCACAGTATCTCTTATCCAGATATAATCTAAAAAGGGTGGTCATCGTGGACTGGGACTGTCACCACGGAAACGGCACCCAGGAGATTTTCTACGAAGAACCCAGGGTGCTCTACCTCTCCCTCCACCGCTGGCCCTTTTATCCTGGTACTGGTGACAAAAAAGAGACAGGAATTGGCAAGGGCGAAGGCTTCACCATAAATATACCCCTGTCAGGCAATACCTCTTCAGAGGAGTATATCCGCACCTTCAAGGAGGTAATGGAGGGTAAAGTTAAGGATTTCCGTCCAGAGTTTATTATCATCTCTGCTGGATTCGATACCTACGTGGATGACCCCATAGCAGGATTAGGACTAGAGCCTGAGGACTTCCGCAGGCTTACAGAGATACTCCTGGGGGTGGCTAGTTCACCAGAGGCAAATAAAAGGGTGGTCTCGTGTCTAGAAGGGGGCTACAACCTCCAGGCCCTACCCTTATGCATCGAACAGCACCTCCTAGGTCTCCTAGGTTCAAATCCCCTCCCCCTTGATGGGGGAGGGCAGGGTGAGGGTGACTAAGACGCAAAAGATTAGTAGGGTGCGTCTTGACGCACCGAGGTTAAGCAGAGCAAGCTCTGCCACTACAACTCCCTTGGAATAAAGATCAAAGATTGAAGATTCCGTAATCTTAGAGACCTCTGAAAAACTCATCTTTATGAGGTTACGGTATAATTTTCCCTCCCTCTTGATGGGGGAGGGAAGGGTGGGGGTGATTTTCAACCCAACGTATATCTATCCATTTTAAGTGTATTTAGATAAATTGGACAGTCACCCTCCCCCTTTCCCCCTCCCATCAAGGGAGGGGGAAATTGAGGGAATTTCCATACTTTTGCAGAGGTCTTTTAGTAAAGACACACGGCCCCTTATTGTGGATTACTGACCCTGCCCTCTCACAAGCCCCTTTAGCATCAAGAGTATCTTACAGGAATCCTCCAGGGCCGAGGTATAGCAGAGGGCCTCTAGCAAGTCCTTCCCCACGGCAAAACTCCCATGACCCCTGACCATGACCACGCGGCGACTCTTCAGGGTCTCAGAGGCAGGTCTTGCCACCTCCATGGAACCCACTGCCTCCCTGGCAACTATCACTGGTACCTCCCCCAAGAGAATAGCCCCCTCGGTATCTACTGGCCTTATCCTCTCTTCTAATAAGGACATGGTAATAGCGTGGGGCGGGTGGGCATGGATAATGGCTGTTGCCTCGGTATTCTTATATATCTCCTCGTGTACTGGTAGCTCCTTGGAGGCTTCCAAGGGTTTAGACCCCTCCTTGCCCATGGTCACCTTAACTATATCTGACCTGGATAGGTCCCCAAGCATGGAAGCATGGCGGGTGATAAAGATATTGTCACCTCTCCTGACGCTGGCATTTCCACCGTGAGAGGTGATAAGCCCAAGGAGCAGGAGTTGCCTCCCTACCCTCTGGAAGTCTTTATACACTAGTTGTGGCCCTACCCTTCAATGACACCTGACACCGACCCCCCCTTTTATCAGGTAGTCTCTACCCTGTCAATAGGTTCTCCTGGGCTTCGGACATGAGTTCGGACATTGCCTTGCCGTTTCAATGGTGAACGTCTCAAAATCCCCCTCCCCTGGTGGGAGGGGGAAGGCCCTGCACCACAAGGGTGCAGGACAAAGCCCTGTACCTTATTGGTACAGGGGAGAGGGGGATTCACCCCCACCCTTCCCTCCCCCATCAAGGGGGAGGGAAGTTATGTGCCTGCTTTTTAAGAAGCTGCATCAAGAGAAGTTAGGTTTTGTCCGAACTCACGTCCCAAGTTCAGGTTCTCGAGCTTGTTGACTGAACCCCTCCGCTACCCTATAATCCCACTAGAACAAACATAAATATCTTGAGACCTCTGAAAAAGTCTATGAGTTCCTTTAATTTCCCCAAATTTTTCCCCTCCCTTGATGGGAGGGGGGTAGGGGGAGGGTGGTCTCCTCTCTAACACCTCCCTAACCCTCCTTAATAGGAGGGAAAGTTGAAAATCCGCCTCAGGCGGGAGGGGCTGGGGGTGTGTCTCCCCTCTAGAAAGAGGGGACTAAGGGGTGTGTATCTCCCCCTCCAGGGGGAGGGAGTGATGCACTGCACTATATAAATAGGAGTTTTGCAGAGGTCCTAGAACATGTAGGAATTGAGATTCTGGGTAATAGCCCATATATCAATCTCACTATGGAAAAGGCATTGAAGGAAACTGTATTAGACTGCCTGCACCACGTACAGGGCAGGTGGCTCACCCTTCGGGAGCTTGAAGAAAGGACCTCCCTCCCTGCGGCACAACTCCAAACAGAGCTAAGGCAGTTCCTTCAGGCTGGCTACTCCCTGGAACACCACCCGCGGTACGGTTACCGCCTCACAGGTGTACCCGATAGGCTAATCCCTGACGAAATCCTTAGGGAACTGAAGACCCAGATAATAGGCAGGGATATCCTTACCTATGAGGAGGCAGACTCCACCATGAACATCGCTGAAGAGATGGCCAAAAAGGGGGCCAGGGAAGGCACATGCATCTTTGCTGAGTTCCAGAGAAAGGGCAGGGGAAGGGGACGGCATAACTGGCTCTGCCCCAAATATAAAGGTATCCTTATGACCGCTATCCTCAGGCCCAGACTCGGCATGGAGCGCATCTGCTTCCTGGCAGTAATGGTAGCCGTGGCAGTAGCTGAGGCCATAAGACAGTCCTTGAGCCTCGAGGCCATGATAAAATGGCCCAATGATATAATGATTCGGGGAAAAAAGACCTGCGGCATCCTGGTAGATGCAGAGACCCATAAAGGGAAAGAACCTTACTTCATGGCAGGCATAGGGCTGAATGTGAACCTCACCAGAAGGGACCTGCCCAGGGATGTTATCATTCCCACTACCTCCCTTTCTATAGAAAAGGGACGCCGCATAGAGCGCACGGCCCTGGCCAGGGCCCTTTTAGAAAGCCTTGACAAGTGGTATCTCCTTTTAAAAGCCGGGGATTATAAATCTATCAAGGAGCGCTGGACAGAACTCTCCCAAATAATAGGACAGAGGGTAAGGGTAGAGGAGAAGGATAAGGAGTATATTGGCAAGGTCATTGACCTCTCCTCCTTCGGCGGGCTGATTATGGAACTGGACGGTGGAAGACGAAAGACCTTAAAAGGGGAATATCTGGTGGTAAAGGAGGTCCTATCATAGAATAGAGTTTTCTCCGTGTTTGTAGGGACAAGTCGCACTATAGGCGGATTCGCCTTTGGCGAAGGTCCATTTTCGTGCGATAGGTCCACCAAAAATATGGGCGGAACCGCCTATGGTGGACTTACCACTCCCTTATAGTAGCAGGTATCAAGGGTTAAGGGCTAGGATTAGCAAGATTCTATTTTGCTGACCTCCATTCCCTAACACCCTAATCCCTGTTTTTGAGAACTCCCTTATCCACCTCGGGCAGGTTACCTATGTGCTTGAGTAATACAAAATTTAAGACCATCGCATGCGTAAGTTTATTGTCTTCCATGCGCCTCATCCAGGGCCCCCCTTAACTGTTGGGCCCAGGCCCTGAAGGCACCCTTAGCATGGCTCCACTCGGAGTACGAGCCCGTGAAGCCGGCTACATCCATGGGAGAACCTCCCTTTCTGTCTACTACGGCCGCCAGTCGCTCACCAGTTACGGAGTCCATAAATTCTGCCTCCATTGCAGCCCCACCCATATCCACTGGTAGAAGTACAGCGGCTGTGGCAACAACGTTTAGCCATGGGTTAGCCGAGTCTAAATCGGTAATAGCTGCACGAATCCGTAGTACGTCTGGGCCAGGTTTACCTACCACAGGATAGGCATCTTTCACTGCCTCAACGGCCTCATTGTGAAAATACTCTGCTAGCTTTTTCAGTTCATCAGGTTTAACTGGTTTCTTCTTCTCCCCTGGGGCTTGGTAAACCACAACGGGGTCAATCATAAGCTTGGTGTACTTCTTCCAATTAACGTTTGCTTTCTCGTAGTACAACATTGATTGGTCTTCGGGCAGTGGCTCCAGGCCGGAATAATCCCTCAGGAAACCTGAGGGCCTGGTAGGTTTGTTGGAGGCACAGCCTACGCACAGAAATGAACCAAGGCCCAGAGCTAAGATTAAGCCCACAGCTGCCGCCAGCCTTTTGTTTCCGCTTCTTGCGAAGGTCTTCATAATGATTTACCTCCCTTAGGTTGAAACTTTTTCCCGACGTGATTTTGTACGAAAGCTTTTGTTATAATCTGCCTTAAGAGTATACCACTCACCCCTTTTACAAGCAACAGGCAGGAGCACTAACGTGTGGATAAATATTGAGGTAATCCTTCAAACATCGCACCGGCAAGTCAGGTTCTGCCTGAAAATCTTTGAGGGCGCTGTTTTCTTA
>JAUQZZ010000052.1 GCA_030586765.1 Candidatus Brocadiales bacterium
GTCTTGGACATCTTCTCTTCTATCACGGATGTCCTCTAATCTGTCCAGTCTGCCACCGCGATGGCGTCGGTCTCTTATATCCTCTCTCCTGTCCCGGACATCTTCCAGTCTGTCCCGTATATCTTCTCTCTTGTCACAGAAGTCCTCCTTCCTGTCTCTTATATCCTCCCACCTATCTGCAGGATGTCTATCCCTCCCGAAGTGCCTTTTCTCTTTCAGTCTCTCAGCCAGTCTTGGATGTTTTTCCACAAATTCTTTGTAGGAAGGTCTATTGGACAGATGGGTTCCTCTCCTTGCAGACATAGGGGTTAAACATTTTACAGCCGAATCATCTTTGACTGAAGAGTTCCCTGGAGGTGTATTGAACCCAGGAGGATTGTGAGAGGACTTTTTCCCCTCAGGGCAGCCTAGTACCACAGAGCTAATACATAAAGAAGAACCTAATACAATGGCTACAAGCGATGTCTTCATTTTAATCTCCTTTGTATAGTGTCTTAAGATTTCTAAACCTTCTAAACTTCACTAATTTTCTTTCTGCAAAAGGGAGCCTCTACAAAAATAGCTTCCATACCCCTTGTCATTCTGAGCGAAGCCCTAAACCTAGTATGGTTCAGGGCGAAGCGAAGAATCTCATGTGATGTTCATTGTCACTTTTTCACCCCCCTTTCTGGCGATGGTTATCTCCCTCTTAGTAAATTTACTGCAGGGCATCCATTGTTCAGTGGCTAGGGTATTCAGATTGGTCTCCTTTCTAGAAAGTCTTTTCTCTAACATAGGTAATCTCTCTCTTTAGGTCCTGAATCTCCTCTAATTCTCCTGCAAGGAACCCTTCAGCGAGGAATAGGACAAAGATTACAACTTTCACCCCTCTCATTAACATAGTAACTATTCCTTTCACCCTATTAGACCCCTCAACACAAAAAAGGTTTACAGAAAATTTTTTTGTAATAGAATGTAAACCTTTTCCCAGATAAGAGTATCTAATTGTAGAGGTCAATCTATGGATAGGCTGGGTCCGGAAAGCGACCTCATCAAGAGGATTCAGGAAGGTGATGAAGAGGCCTTTACGGAGTTAGTAGAAAGATACAAAGAAATGGGCTTTTCTCTGGCCTATCACTTCCTGGGGAATCCAGAGGACGCAAGGGATGTGTCTCAGGAGGCCTTTGCCCAGGTGTACCTGAAGATAAAAGATTTTAGAGGAGAGAGCAGTTTTAAAACGTGGTTTTTCACGATTATACTCAACCTGTGCCGCAAACAGCGCCGAAGGAGGGCTTCCCCAGCCACTCTTAGTGATTCCAACTTAGAGGAAGAATTAGGACTGCAGGCCCAAAAGGATGTGGAGGAGGAAGTAGAAAGGGCAGAGCTTGGGGTGGCTATAGAGAAGGCCTTAAAGGAGCTTTCTTCTAAACAAAGAGAGGTCTTTATTATGAAGCATATGGAGGGGATGAAGATCTCTGAAATTAGTGGGGTACTGAACTGCGCTGAAGGAACCGTGAAAATACATCTCTTTAGGGCAGTGAGAGCGCTACAGGAGCGGTTAAAGGAGTGGAGATAAGTCATGCAATGTGAAGACGTTGGAAGAGAGTTGGTGAACTATTACTATGAGGAAGTAGATGACCCCCTCAGGATAGCCATATCAGAGCATATACCAGGGTGTCCAAGGTGTCAGAGGGCTTGGGAAGAGCTTAAATCTACCCTTAATACAATAAAAAAGCCTTTTATCCCAAGTAAACTTCTGGAGGGGGATTATCTGGAGGGTGTCTACAAGAAGATAAAGGAGAAAAGGCGCCATAGGCTCTTCCTTATCCTTGCCTCTACCCTTGCTCCTGTTATCCTCCTGGTTTCCTTAAGTTTTGCGATGTATCTCTATACCCTTAAGGTGGAAACTGGCCTTATCAGCCAGGACTATGAGCTTATAGAGAATCTGGAACTCTTCCAGGATATTGATATCATCCAAAATCTGGATGAGTTGGAGGCCATGGATAAGGAAAAGGCATGAGAGCGTTCTTATTGGTGTTGGCAATAGCCTTTTCTTCTTCCTTATCCTTTAGTGCGGAGGAGGTCTCTGGCAATAAGAATGAAAGACTTCAACAGGAAGAAGAGGAGATTGTGGAAGTCCTCGATGTCTTAGAAGAGTACGAATTGTTAAAGGATATGGAGGTCTTGGAAAATAGAGAAACTGAAGAAGAAAATCCCAAAGAAGACAAGGAAACAAAAAAGAGATGAGAATAATAATCTTAATAATATCGCTTCTCCTAGTGTTACAGACTCCCAGTTTTGCTGAGGATAAAGGGGACAGCTTCAAAGACAAGTTAGAGAGATGGAGGAGCATGAGTCCCGAGGAAAAGGAGATAATAAGGGAGCGGTTTCGTCACTGGAAGAACCTTCCTCCAGAGGAGAGGACTAGGGTTAAGAAAAATCTTCAGAGGTTCAGGAAGATGCCTCCCGAGGAGAGACAAATCCTCAAGGAGAGGTTGAGACGCTTCAAGGAACTATCCCCCGAGGAAAGGCAAAAGGTACTTAAGAATTATAAGAGGTGGGGAGAGCTTAAGCCTAATAAAAAACGTAATTTAAGAGAGCTCTACAAGCGCCGGGAGAATCTGCCTCCTGATAAAAGAGATGAGCTTAGGAAACACCTCAGAAAGGCACCACCATTTCCTGCAGTGCCAGGTTCCCCAAGCAGAGTCCCTTCCAGGCCTCCGGCTGGCAACAAGTAAGTCTTCCAAATCGGCGAAATACATTATTGGGCTGTACAACTTTCCCCCCTTTCCCGTGCTCTTGACATAGTAAGCATAAAGGTGTAGACTCGCTAAAAAGGCAGATAAGACGTTACCATGGGCGAAAATGGGTCTCTGGTTGAATCTGTTCCCTTTAAGTAAAGTATGGAGATGAATAAGCACACTACCAGAAGGACATTTCTGAAGGCCGGGGTGACGACCTTCGGGGCAGTGTGTCTTGGATGTCCCGACGTCCTGGCAGCCTCGGAGTCGGCAGAGGACGCTATAGTTTCCCAGCAGTATGACAAAGATTTTCCCCTCCACGAGGCCATGTACTACAAGAAGTTGGAGGACCTTCGGGTAGAGTGTCAGCTATGCCCAAAACAGTGTAGGATAGCCGACCTGGAAAGGGGCTACTGTGGGGTTAGGGAAAACCGTAGTGGAAAGTACTACACCCTTGTACACTCCCGTGTCTGCGCCCTGCACATAGACCCCATTGAGAAAAAACCCTTCTTTCATTACCTCCCAGGTACCCCATCCCTTTCCCTGGCCACGGCAGGGTGCAACGTAGAGTGTAAGTTCTGCCAGAATTGGCAGATATCCCAATTCAGACCTGAGCAGATTGAGAGTATAAAACTCTCTCCTAAGGAGGTCATAAAGCACGCCAAGGAAAACTCCTGCCCCAGTGTTGCCTATACCTATACTGAGCCTGTGATTTTCTACGAGTTTATGTACGATATCGCTAGGGTTGGAAAGGAAGAGGGCGTAACCAGTGTGATGGTGTCTAATGGCTACATAAAGGAAGAGCCTCTGGTAGAGTTATGTAGGTATCTAGATGCCGTAAAGATAGACCTGAAGGCCTTCACTGAAAAATTCTATAAGGAGGCCTGTAGCAGTGAATTAAAGCCTATCCTAGAGACCTTGCTGACCTTGAAGAAGTTAGGTATATGGTTTGAACTAGTGGTACTCATAGTACCCACCCTTAATGATAGTGAGGGGGAGATAAAGGAGATGTGTGCGTGGGTGTTTAAGGAACTGGGACCAGACGTGCCTATCCATTTCTCCCGTTTTCACCCTACCTATAAGATAAAAAATCTACCTCCCACCTCGGTCCGCACCCTGGAGAAAGCCAGACAGATTGCCTTGGATGCCGGACTGCACTTTGCCTATGTCGGTAATGTGCCTGGTCACGAAGGGGAAAATACCTACTGCCCTGGCTGTAAAGAGTTAGTTATAAAGAGGGTAGGTTTTACCATCTTGCAGAACACCGTCCGTGGAGGTAAATGCCACCACTGCCAACACCCTATAGCAGGGGTCTGGGATATTAAGGTCTAAGAGAACAAATTATTCTCCCTTTCATTAGGCTTCAGTCTCAAACTGGACAACAGTGTGTGAGATATTGAATTTATCCCTGAGGAGATGATTTATTCTATCCAAGATGGGCAGCGTTCTACTGACCATAATGTCTTCAACAACTATGTGGGCACTTATGGCGTACATCCCAGAGGTAATAACCCAGAGGTGAATGTCGTGAACATCTTTGATCCCATCCAATTGTACTAATGCTTCGATGACTTTGTGCGGATCGACCTCTTTAGGAGTCGCCTCAAGAAGGATATCCACAGCCTCTCGTGTCAGTGTATATACCCATATCATGATGAATAGGCATAGAAACATGGCTAGTCCTGGGTCGATGAAGTACCAGTTTTTATAGTAGATTACTACCGCCCCAAGGACTACGCACAGCGAAGAAAAGGTATCTCCGAGCATATGTAGAAAAGCAGAACGAATATTTAGGCTTCCATCTGAACCTTCCCACAAGATTAGGGCGCAAGAAATATTGGCAATCAACCCAATACAGGCTACTAGAAACATTTGACCACTCTTGACCTCTTCTGGCTGAAGGAGACGTTGATACCCTTTGTTGAAAATCCACAAGGTTATGAGGAATAGCGTCGCCGCATTAAAAAGCGCAGCAAGAATCTCGAGTCTGTAGAAACCGAATGTCTTGGTCTTAGTGGGTGGCATGGAGGCCGTAATGGATGCAGCCAGGCTTATTAGCAGAGCCATTAGGTGTGTAAGCATATGGCCTGCGTCTCCCAACAGGGCAAGGCTATTGGTCAAAAAGGCACCTATTACTTCTACTACGAATACCGTCCCTGTTATCAGGCTGGCTAGACGTAATCGCCCCCTTTCCGTCTCCCGTGTTATTATGCGGCCATGGTGCGTCTGATAATAGATTGGACTGTGAATGTGTCTCATAAGAAGCTACTTATACAGGTTCTTTTTCTTAAAAACAAGAGTGATAAGTAATATAAGGCTTGCCCCATTCAGTGCGGCTATTACCAAACAGGTATAGTCTATTCCTAAGATAGGCACCATTACGATACCTGTAAGTATGGCCCCTGCGAAAGCACCTATATGGTCTGCACAATCCATCAAGCCTGCAGTGACGCCAGAATCGACCTTCGCCTCCAGATATATACGGCTGGCTATGGGGAACTCTAGACCAGTGAGTATCCCTGGAACTACGATAAGCATCATGAAGAAGGCCTCGGAACCCATCCAGTGGAAGGGAAACCATCTGAGGATTAACATCAGGGCCAAGGTATAAAGAACTATCCCCCCCACGATATACATGAGCACCCTTGACCAATCTCTCTCCTTCCTCAGGAGGAGGGCACTACTTATGTATCCACCTATAGCAAGACCCAGCATGAAAAGGGCCACGATGAGGCCTATCCTCTCATAAACGTAGCCGTATATGTTTTGAAAGGAAAAGATGAGGATTATCTCCAGGGCAATACCTGCAAAGCCTGTAGTGGCTATAGCAAAGAGGCTGTTAAACTTCCTTTGCCTGTCGAGACTAAGAGGGAGGAGATTTGCAACGGCCAATCTTACCACCAGGAAAAGACCAACTGCCCCCAGGAAGAACCACGGCTTTGCCCTGCCCATCCACCTGAGAAGGCCCTGGAGCTGCCCCCCAGAGAACTGGTCCCAGAGGAGGAGATTAAAGTAATAAGTTACAGGTCTTGAATCGGTATTCTGGGGTAGGTTTTTCCGCCTCTTTAGCTCACCTTCTAAGAAACGGACCTTACGTGGCTCGAGGAAGGTGACAAAGTGGTATTCCGTGAAATACTTTGTCTGTATGTTTCTAAGTTTGTATCTGTTAATTAGGGTATCCAGGTCTGTAGTGACTATATCGGGTGATGAACTGGCAAAGTAGTGGTTTGTCTGTCCTGGGGTGACTACCACGTATGGAAAGACCTCTCTCAATGTGCGGTAGATGGAACCCGTGTAGTTTCCTACCACCTCCCCGATGTATGTGACGGCCGAACTAATAGAAGTGACCAGTACTCCATCATGTTCCAGCAACGCCTGTGCCTCCCGAAAAAACTCCAGGGTGTAAAAACGATTCAAGGAGGCCGTGGAAGGGTCAGGGACGTTGAGGAATACCACGTCGTATTTATACCTGCCTTTGGCTTTCTTTACAAAGTAGCGTCCATCCAGGTGGAAGATCTTTACCCTCTTGTCTGCCAGGGAGACCCTATCCTCTTCAGGGAGGTATTTCTCTGCGACCTCTAAGAGCTTTGGGTCTAGTTCCACGTAGTGGAGTTCTTCCAGGGGATACCTCAGCATCTCGCTTATCAGCCCACCTATCCCCGCTCCTATCAGGAGCACCCTACGGGGAAGGGGATGCTCTGAAAGGACAAGATGGGCCATGGGGCCATATTCGTAAAGGTTGGGGAAGGCGAAGGTGTACTGACCATTCCCGTAAACGCTGTACTGGTCCTCCTCTTTACCTATTACTATGTTCTGGTACTTTGAGTCCACGGACTCGATTAATTTTATTGTAGGATTAAAGGACTGCCACCTCTTACCTACAAAGAATTCCTCAACCTCCTTAACCTCCCCAGAAAAGATGAGCCACAGGCTTACCGTGAGAAAAGGGATAGACAGGCCTAACAGGGCCCTTCTAGGGGAAGCCCTTCCTATAAGAGAAACAACCAGTAATAGGTTGACAAGGACTACAGCGTTAAGGATTGCCATGGTCTCAAAAGAGGCCACTCTGGGGGCCAGGACAAAGGTAAAAAGACTACCGCCTATAAGACTTCCCAGGGATTCCAAGACATAGACCGTCCCTATATCCGTGGCAGCCCCTCTAGTAAATCCCCTAAAGACCTGGACGGAAAAGGGGAAGATAAATCCTATTATGAAGCTAAAGGGCATGATTATAAGAGGGGATGACCAAAGCAGGGATAAAATAGAGATGTGCTGTCCATAGGGGACATGCACTATATACCTTAAGAGCCTGATGACGGCTACCTGCATGGGCAGTGCAAAGCATAGGGCGAGTACAAGGAACAGGAAAATGGCTAGCCTCTTTTCCAGTCCAACCACACCTGCCCTAGAGGGGTCGTCCGCCTCAGGCGGATTTTTGGCGAACCTTCTTATAACGCTACTGCCAATTCCGGCCCCTATGGCAACGCCCATGAGCCATGTGCCGAAGATTACTCCCAGACAAAGCTCGTTACCATAAAACACCACTAGCAATTCACGCACCAGGAGTACCTGAGCCATGGTGGCCTGGGCACCAATCAGTACTATGGCTGCTATCAGAGGGTACCAAGTCTTCTTATGCGAGACAGGCATAGTCATAAGGGGCTAAATTCGTTAGAGAAGAGAAACTCTCTCAAAGGCTAAAAGGGGTAAGGAACCTGGAAGGAACGGGCCTCTCTACCGTCTGAGTGTAAATGTACCTTAAGATGGGGCATCCCTTCACCGAGGAGGCTGGGGTATCAACGCTGCTTCACGGGCTCCCTGGGCCCAGGTTCGTCTACTAGAGGCATTGCTCGCATGGAAGGCCATTCCATGGACTTCTCCCTCATCTCTCCGGCTTCCTCTTCAGGACCAAAGGCACAGCCACTCAAGATGACAATCAAGAAGAGGCTCAAGGATACCAATAGCTTTTTCATCACAGTCAGCTAAAAATATCAAATATCACCCCTGTGTTCAAATAAAATCCCTTAGGTCTTGAATTTATAACCCCTTAGGTTTATCCTAGAACAAGAGTCTTCCGAGCCTTTTATGACAGAAAAGATAAGAGTTGGATGCTGTGGTTTTCCCGTAGCAAAGGAGAGATATTACCAAAACTTTTCTGTGGTAGAGCTACAGCAAACCTTCTACCAACTGCCTCTCCTTAAGACTGCCAAGAGGTGGGCGGAGGAGGCTCCCGAGGGCTTTGAATTTAATATGAAGGCCTCCCAGCTAATTACTCACGAGACCACTAGCCCAACCTATCGCAGATACAAGATACCTATCCCTGAGGAAAAGAGGGCCAGATACGGCTCATTTAGACACTCTGAAGAGGTTATGGAGGCATGGGAACAGACCAGGGAGATTGCCCAGGCCTTAAAAGCAAGGATAATCCTCTTTCAGTGTCCACCTAAATTTACCCCCATCGAGGAAAACAAGAAGAATCTGAGAAAGTTCTTCCGTGCTGTTAGTAGAAGCGGCTTTCTTTTTGTGTGGGAACCCAGGGGGGAGTGGCAACCGGAGGAGGTAAAGAGGCTTTGCGAGGAACTAGACCTGCTCCACGGTCTAGACCCCTTTAAGGCCAAGCCCCTCCACGGGAGATTAAAATATTTCCGTCTACACGGTAAGACTGACTACACTTACCGCTTCTCCCAGGAAGACCTCCTTTGGTTAAAGGACCTGTGTAAGGCCGAAGAAGAGGTCTACTGCATGTTTAATAATATATCCATGTTTGAGGATGCTCAAAAGTTTAGAGCCATTCTAGAAGGATGACCCTGGAAACACTAAAAATACCACTTTACTGGAAGGAGTTGGTCGAGGAGGTACACCGGAGCAAGGGCGTGGTGATGGTACTGGGTGCCTCTGATACAGGGAAGACCACTCTGGCCTACTTTCTTTCCAGGGAGCTATGCAAAAAGGGGAACAAGGTCTCCATGATTTCTGCTGATATGGGCCAGTGTGCCTTCGGGCCTCCTGCTACCTTGGGGATGGCCCTGCTAGAGTCTGTGCCCAGGTCCTTGAGGGACATCCCTGTCCACACCATGTACTTTATAGGTGCCACCTCTCCTGTAGGCCACCTTTTGCAGACCGTGGTAGGGGTGAAGAAGCTGGTGGAAAAGGCCTTCAAAGAGGGGATGGAGTTCGTGGTAGTGGATACCACAGGTTTTGTGCAGGGTGGGGCCGCATGGGAGCTGAAGTTTCAAAAGATTGAGCTCACAGACACAAGGCATATTGTGGCCCTACAAAGGGACCAGGAGCTAGAGGACATACTCCGTCCCCAGGAGCATAGGGCTGGGCGCAGGGTCTACCGCCTTAAGGTCCTTGAAGAAGCCAGGGCAAGGTCTTATGAGCAAAGGAGGGATTACCGCAGGGAAAGGTTTGCAGAATATTTTCGTGAGATAACACATCAGACCTTATCCATGCGGTCTGTACGGCTAGTGAACCCCGTCAATATACCCCTGGAGACCAGGGCAGTGGAAACCTTTCAAAGGCTCCTGGTGGGGCTTAATGACGATGATAACTTATGCCTCGCCCTGGGGGTAATCGAAAAGATGGATATAAAGAGTGGGAAGTTGTCCATCCTTACACCCCTCAGGGACCTTAAAGACGTAAAGATGGTGAGATTTGGTTCTATAAGGATTGAGGAAGATTGGAGCGATACACGGACAAAACCTCGATAGAAGGGAAGAAAATGGGTTGTGCTTTGTGTGGCGATAAAGAGGCAATTGTATCCAGGACCATAGGCTATTGTGTTGCCTGCATCAGGGACAGGTTTTCTGAGGTCTGGCCTGGTATAAGGGAGGTTCACAGAAAAAGCAGGAGAGAATTTGGCCTCCCCGAGGAGCCGCCACGCTCTCCTGAAGGCATACCCTGTAATATATGCGTTAATGAATGCAGGATACCCCTTGGGGCAAGGGGATACTGTGGAATAAGGATTAACAAAGACGGTAAGCTCATAGGGGGCACCAGTACAGAAGGCTACCTCTCCTGGTACTATGACCCCCTACCGACTAACTGCGTGGCCGATTGGGTATGCCCAGGGGGGACAGGCAGGGGCTATCCCAAATATTGTCACAAGAGGGGTCCTGAACACGGATATAAGAATCTGTCGGTCTTCTATCATGCCTGTACCTTCAACTGCCTGTACTGCCAGAATTGGCACTATAGGGAACTTGCCCTGAAAGGTCGGCCCATAAGCGCACTAGAGCTGGTAGGGCAAGTGGATGAGGAGACCACCTGTATCTGTTATTTTGGTGGGGATCCCACACCACAGCTTCCCCACGCTATAGAGACCTCTCGATTGGCCCTGGCCAGAAGGAAGGGTTCCGTACTGCGTATATGCTGGGAAACCAACGGCACCATGCACCCTTCTTATCTCATGGAGATGGCAAGACTGTCCCTGGAATCTGGGGGATGTATAAAATTTGACCTGAAGGCCTGGAGTGAGAAGGTGCATCAGACCCTCTGCGGCGTCACCAATAGAAGGACACTGGATAACTTTAGACTCCTGGCAGAAAAGATAGAAGAGAGGCCAGAACCCCCTCCCCTGGTAGCCAGCACCCTCCTGGTGCCAGGGTATGTGGATGAGGAGGAGGTGGCTAACATTGCCAGGTTTATCGCCTCCCTGAACCCAGACATACCTTATGCCCTTCTGGCCTTTTACCCCCACTTCTACATGGTAGACCTTCCTACCACCTCTAGGAGACATGCCCAGAGGTGCAAAGAGATAGCAGAATCCCAGGGACTTAGAGAGGTCAGACTGGGCAACGTGCACCTTCTAACCACCAGCTATTAGCCCTCGTATGATTAAGAATATACTAATAACCGGCAGGCCTGGTGTGGGAAAGACCACAGCGGTTATAAAGATTATCTCCCGATTGGACCTCAAGCCTGGGGGTTTTTACACGGAAGAACTCCGCACAGAAGGAGAGCGCAAGGGTTTCAAGATAAAGACCTTTAGTGGTCAGGAAGGCATCCTGGCCCATGTAGATTATAGAGAAGGCCCAAGGGTAGGGAAATACGGTGTAGATGTAGGGTCTTTTGAGACTATAGCCCTTCCTGAGGTAGAGGAGGCTGTCAGGGCTGGTAAGCTGATAGTAATAGATGAGATAGGCAAGATGGAACTCTTCTCGGCTAGATTTAAGGAATTAGTGATAAAGGCCCTGAACAGTCCTGTACCCCTCCTGGGGGTAATAAAAGAGAAGGGGGATGGGTTCATAGATAAGATTAAGGGAAGGAAAGACGTTCGGCTCTTCACCCTTACCAGGGAAAATAGGGACTCTACTATTTCAGAGATATTAGGGGTATTAAGGGTGCTCAAGGTGGTTTCTACCCCTAAGACCTCAGGTGGATAAACCTGTTTCTGTAGTTACCCGATTTATCAGGCGAATTCTATTTTGAACCAAATGGGCCCCCATAAATGGGGCAACTACTCTCACGCTGATTTTGTGATTATATCAGGGAGATAAATTTAAAATTGTAGTCGCTCGATTTATCGAGCGTTGTAGGGCAAGGCTTTAGCCTTGCTCAGGCAAACCTAAAGGTTTGCCCTACAGGCCCATAAATGGGGTAACTACTTACACGAAAGAGACCTCTGAGAAAGTACTGAACGAAGCCGTCATTGCGAGGGACTTTAGTCCCGAAGCAATCTTCTAAG